>NZ_JBSVWF010000018.1:0-101327 GCF_054071635.1 Pseudomonas sp. SDO52101_S400
AGTCGAAATCAAGGGTGACTGACACACCGTCTTCGCGAGCAAGCCCGCTCCCACAGGAGGTCACAGCGGCGCTTAGTTGTGAGCGTGCAGCGCTTCGTTCAGTTCGATCGCCGATTTGTGGGTCTTGCATTCCACGGCACCGGTTTCCGAATTGCGACGGAACAGCAGGTCAGTCTGACCGGCCAGCTCGCGTGCTTTCACAACCTTGACCAGGTTGTTGTGCTCGTCCAGCAGCGCCACCTTGGTGCCGGCGGTCACGTACAGGCCCGACTCGACGGTGTTGCGGTCGCCCAACGGGATACCGATACCGGCGTTGGCGCCGATCAGGCAGCCTTCGCCAACCTTGATCACGATGTTGCCGCCGCCCGACAGGGTGCCCATGGTCGAGCAGCCGCCGCCCAGGTCCGAACCCTTGCCGACGAAGACGCCAGCGGAAACGCGGCCTTCGATCATGCCCGGGCCTTCGGTGCCGGCGTTGAAGTTGATGAAACCTTCGTGCATCACGGTGGTGCCTTCGCCCACGTAGGCGCCCAGACGCAGACGTGCGGCGTCAGCGATACGCACGCCGGCCGGAACCACGTAGTCGGTCATTTTCGGGAACTTGTCCACCGAGAACACTTCCAGCAGCTCGCCGCGCAGACGGGCTTCGAGTTGCAGCTCGGCCAGTTCGCTCAGGTCGATCGCGCCCTGGCTGGTCCAGGCAACGTTCGGCAGCAGCGGGAAGATCCCGGCCAGGCTCACGCCGTGCGGCTTGACCAGGCGATGGGACAGCAGGTGCAGCTTCAGGTAAGCCTCAGGGGTCGAAGTCAGTTGCGCGTCTTCGGCCAGCAGGGTGGCGACCAGTGGCTTGTGGCTTTCGGCCAGACGGGTCAGCAACTTGCCTTGTACCGCGTCGATGCCTTTCACCGCTTCAGCCAGTTGGGCGGCTTGTGCGGTGGTGAAGGTGATGGCCTGGTTGCCTTCGGTGTAACCGAGGATCGGTGCAACGGCAGCGACCAGCTCGGCCGAAGGATTGAGCAGCGGCTGGGCGTAGAACACTTCCAGCCATGCGCCTTGACGGTTCTGGGTGCCGACGCCGAAGGCGATACTGAACAGGGAATTGGACATGTGAATACCTCTACAAAAAGTGACGGGCTGCTTACTTGAGGGCGGCCGCGTAGATATCTGGCTTGAAGCCAATCAGGGTTCGGTCACCGAGATCGAGCACCGGGCGCTTGATCATCGAGGGTTGAGCGAGCATCAGTTCGATGGCTTTCGACTGGTCGAGATCGGCTTTGCGTTCGTCGTCGAGTTTGCGAAAGGTCGTGCCTGCGCGGTTCAACACCGTTTGCCAGCCATGCTCGTCGCACCATTGGGTCAGGTGTTCACGGTCAATGCCGGCGGTCTTGTAATCGTGGAAGTCATAGCTGACAGCGTGTTCATCGAGCCAGGTGCGCGCCTTTTTCATGGTGTCGCAGGCTTTGATGCCGAAAAGGTGCAACGTTTTGCTTGAAACGGTCAAGGAATCGCCCCCTTTACAGGTGCTGGAAAAAAATGGTGTCGGATTATGCCATGACCAAACCGTTTCGCGGCGGCCGAGGTTGATTTCCCGGACGGGGGCTGCGACATAGGTGCAACGGTCACGCACAGCCTAAGCGGCTAATATGGCAGTTCAACGCTGTCGATTGTCCGGGATTTCCGCTTTATGCAAACCGCTTATACCGTCCTGATCCTGCTGATGCTGGTCAGTGTTTCGCGTCTGGTCGGACGGGTTATCCCGTTGCCGCTGCCGCTGGTACAGATCACCGCCGGGGCCTTGTTGGCCTGGCCGACACTTGGCTTGCACGTGGCGCTTGATCCCGAACTGTTCCTGTTTCTGTTCCTGCCGCCGCTGCTGTTTTCCGATGGCTGGCGCATGCCCAAGCGCGAATTGTGGCGTCTGCGCGGACCGATACTGACGCTGGCGGTCGGGTTGGTGCTGTTTACCGTGGTCGGTGCCGGCTATTTCATTCACTGGCTGTTGCCGACGATTCCATTGCCGGTGGCCTTTGCGCTGGCGGCGGTGTTGTCACCGACCGATGCCGTGGCAGTCTCGGCCATATCGCAGAACCGCTTGCCGACGCCGCTGATGCACATGCTGCAAGGCGAAGCGCTGATGAACGATGCCTCGGGCCTGGTGACGTTCAAGTTCGCCCTGGTTGCGGCGGTCACTGGTGCGTTTTCTTTGGCCAACGCCAGTCTGACGTTCGTGCTGGTGGCGGTCGGCGGGCTGGCGGTGGGTGTGGCGCTGAGCTGGCTGGTCGGAAGGTTGCGCGCCTGGATGATCGCTCGGGGCTGGGACGATCCGGCGACTCACGTGGTGTTCATGTTGCTGCTGCCGTTTGCCGCTTACGTGTTGGCCGAACGGCTCGGCGCCTCGGGCATTCTCTCGGCAGTGGCGGCGGGGATGATGCAGAGCTGGCTCGATCTGCTGCCGCGCCAGACCAGCACGCGATTGCTCAACCGCAGCGTCTGGTCGTTGCTGGAGTTTGCTTTCAACGGATTGATCTTCCTGCTGCTCGGCTTGCAACTGCCGGACATCATCAAGGCTGTGGTCAGCCACGAGACGTCGTTGTGGCCAACCCTGATCTATCGCTGCCTCGACGTGTTGGCGATTTTCCTGGCGCTGGTGTTGTTGCGCTTTATCTGGGTGCAGAGCATCTGGCGTCTGTCGGTGCTGCTGCGCCGTTTGCGCGGTAAGGGCGATCTGACGCAAGTGCCAACTGCCCGTTCCTGCTGGCTGCTGACCGTCGGTGGCGTCCGTGGGGCGGTGACCCTGGCGGGCGTGATGTCGGTGCCGATGCTGATGGGCAGCGAGGCCTTTCCCGAGCGTGATTTGCTGATCTTCATTGCCGCCGGGGTGATTCTGATGTCGCTGGTGGCGGCGTGTATTGCACTGCCATTATTGTTGCGCGGCATTGAAAAGAGCCCGGACGACAAGCGTCGTCAGGAAGTGCGCGACGCCTGGCGCAAGACGGCGGAAGCGGCGATCCATGCGCTGGAGACCGAGGAAGTCAGCCCGCAGGACGCTGCGCAAGCCGCACTGGCAGCGGAGCTCAAGGCGCGGATCATGTCCGAGTATCGCCATCAGTTGGAGGTGTTCAACGATTCGGCCGAAGCCCAGGCGCTGGCGTTTCAGATGGATCTGCTGGAGCGCCGCTTGCGGCTCAAGGCACTGCGGGCGCAGCGCCTTGAGCTGTACAGCCTCAGTCGCCACCATCAGATTGGTGATGACGTGTTGCGTGAGGTGTTGGGCGAACTGGATTTGAGTGAGGCGAACCTGGGGCAGGTCAAGTAATCGCCTCGATTTGCCCCGTGTGAGTTACGCCGTTAGTGCTGCAGGGAAGGGATAGGCTTTCGCCATGAACGCCTTGTCCTTTTCACTGAGCTTCAGATTCAGATCGATCTTGAAGTCGCCATGGGTCCAGTCCTGACGCACGGCGTAGTGCATGATCGATTTCGGATCGTAGGATGAATAGTCGAAATCGCTGGCATCGAGCAGGTTGAAGTAGCGTTCATCGACAGCCCGGCGCGTGGCATCGTCTTCATCGGCGTTTTCATCTACCCAGTGCGCGGCATAGACCGCCGCCTTGTTCCAGGGAATGTTTGACTCCGGGTGCAGGTGCTCATGTTCGGCACCCAGTGCGTGCCCGAACTCATGCATGACATTGGCGGTGAAAAATACCGGTGATCGCAGATCCGGTGAGAGCCTCATGGTCGGCTCGTGTGCTTCGATCAGCATTGCATTGTTACCGATGGCCGACTGGTAAATGCCGGGATCGCTTTTTATACGAATGTCCCCTGATTGTCCCTCGACAAAATCGAACTTAAGGTTGATGTGAGGCAGCCAGTTGCTCGCGGCAGCTTTGACAGCATCCTTGAACGCCTGGTCGCCGTTCAGGAAGGCTATGCGTAGTGTCTGGCCAGGCGTCCAGAAGTGAGCCGGTTTTCCGACTGCGCGTTTTTTTCGGCCGCTCCCGGCAATTGTTTGATTCATGTTCAAGTGTCCTCGCTAGTAGGGGAATAATTGCGTCTCCAGAAACTCGATGAGTTTGGATGGTGGTGAAGTTATTGGTGGGCGTAAGTTTGTGGAAGTTGTTTGATGTAAGTAGGTGTGTGTTTGATTTAAGTTTGTCAGGCGTTGCACCTGACAAACTTGTTGTTTTAGGTTGTGGCTTATTTCGGATAAAGCAGCTTCATCAGTTGTTTGTCTTTTTTGCTGATCTTGCGGTTGATCGGGACTTCCCAGTTACCAATGGTCAAATCGTTCGATACAGGATGGTGCATGATCGATCGCCTGTCATAGTTCGTATAAAGCGCCTCCAGCGTATCGAAAGACGCGAACAGGTTGCGGTCGACCTGTTCACGGGTCAGCGGATTCATTTCCCGATTTCGGTAAAATTCGTACACCTTGGGTTTGTCCCAAGGAATATTGGCTTGAGGGTGCTGATGTTCATGCATGGCACCCAGCGCATGGCCGAATTCGTGGATCACGATGACCTCGAAATCGGGATGCTCTGGTTTGACCCCCAGATTCATCGTTGGATGGTCCGGATGTATCAACAACGCGTCAGTGCCCAGCATCGAACTGTTGTCGTTGTTTCGAGTGGCGATGCGGATATCGCCTTTAAGATCATCGACAAATTCGAATTTTAGGTTGATAGAGGGCAGCCATTTACAGGCCGCTTTGATAATCGCGGATTTATGGTCGGCGCCGGGTGCATCCAGAAAAGCGATCTTCAGGGTTCGACCATTTGCCCAGAGTTTCGAATAATTGACCACGGAGCGTTTGCGGCGAGAACCCGGTGCGTTTTGGGTAGCGGCATTCGCCGGGTTCTCGTTGATGGCGGCTGTGTAAGCGGCCAGGTCGTCAGACCATTGAATCAGTTGGCAATCCAGAAGTTCTTTCATTGTTCACTTCTTCCATGAAGTTAAAGTTGGCGTTCATTTATGCGCAGCGAATGGCGCGACTCAAGACTAACGTCTGGCCGGCACAAAAAAGGGGTAGAAAAAGCAGGAGAAGTGTTACGTGGTATTTGACCACCCGTGCCGGGTTGCCCGGCACGGGCATTCAGGCATTACTTGCGACGCAGGACGAAATCGCGGATACGCTCGGCCGCCTCGACACATTCGGCCAGTGGTGCAACCAGTGCCATCCGCACGCGCCCGGCGCCCGGATTGACCCCGTCGACGTCTCGCGACAGGTACGAGCCCGGCACCACGGTCACGTGCTCTTCGGCAAACAGATCCCGGCAGAACGCGGCGTCATCACCTTGCACGTTCGGCCACAGGTAGAAGCTGCCATCCGGGCGCTGTACATCCATCACCGGGCTGAGGATCGCCAGCACGGCATCGAACTTCTCGCGGTACAGCGCACGGTTGGCGCGTACGTGTACTTCATCGTTCCACGCGGCAACGCTGGCCAGTTGGGTCTGAACCGGCATCGCGCAGCCGTGGTAGGTGCGGTACAGCAGGAAGCCCTTGAGGATATCGGCGTCGCCGGCAACAAAACCGGAGCGCAGGCCCGGCAGGTTCGAGCGCTTGGACAGACTGTGGAATACCACGCAACGCTTGAAGTCCTTGCGGCCCAGTTCGGCACAGGCGCTGAGCAGGCCCGGCGGCGGAGTCTGTTCGTCGAAGTACAGTTCGCTGTAGCACTCGTCGGCAGCGATCACAAAATCGTACTCGTCGGCCAGGGCGATCAGCTTTTTCAGCACGTCGACCGGGATCAGCGCGCCGGTCGGGTTGCCTGGCGAGCACAGGAACAGGATCTGGCAGCGCTTCCAGATGTCCGGCGATACCGCTTCGAAATCCGGGTTGAAGCCGTTCTCGTCCAGGCACGGCAGGTAGTGCGGCTTGGCGCCGGCGAGGAACGCCGCACCTTCGTAGATCTGATAGAACGGGTTCGGGCTGACCACCAGCGCGTCGTCGCCGCGATTGACCACGGTCTGGGTGAAGGCGAACAGTGCTTCACGAGTGCCGTTGACCGGCAGCACATTACGCGCCGGGTCGATCCAGCCGCTCGGCACGTTGAAACGACGTTCGCACCAGGCCGCAATGGCTTCGCGCAGGGCCGGGATGCCGAGGGTAGTCGGGTACACCGCCATCTGATCCAGGTTGTTGGCCAGCGCCTCGGCGACAAAGCTTGGCGAACGGTGTTTCGGCTCGCCGATGGACAGCGCTATCGGGCGCTTGTCCGGATTCGGTGTGACGCTGCCGAGCAGGGCGCGGAGCTTTTCGAACGGGTAGGGCTGCAACTGGGTCAGGGCGTTGTTCATCGGTGCTGGGTCTCGTGCAAAGCGGTTGAATCCGGGCGCTCAGTCAAATGCTGATGCGCGACAGTTTGATATCGGGTTCCTGATTGACGCTGAGCTGCTCGACGATGGCATCCTGCAAACGGCTGCACAGCAGCGGGTCGGACAGCGGCTGATTGTGGGCGTCGGTGATGAAGAACACGTCTTCCACCCGCTCGCCCAGGGTGGCGATCTTGGCGTTCTGCAGCGACAGATCGAACTCCAGGAAAATCCCCCCGATCCGCGCCAACAGGCCCGGACGGTCGGGTGCGGTGAGTTCCAGCACCGTCACCGGACGCTGGGCGTCGTTGTGGATCGTCACCTGTGGTGCGAAAGCAAAGTGCTTGAGCTGGCGCGGCACCCGACGCTGGATGATGGTCGGGTAATCGTCCGGGTTGCGCAGGGCTTCGGTCAGGCCGTCGCGGATCTGCTTGACCCGGGTCGGATTGTCGCCGATGGATTCGCCTTCGGTGTCGAGCACGATGTAGGTGTCGAGGGTGAACTGGCTGCTGGAGGTGATGACCCGGGCGTCGTGAATGTTCAGGTTGAGCTGATCCATCGCGGCCACGGTCACCGCAAAGAAGTCGTGCTGGTCCGGCGCATAAATGAAGATCTGCGTACCGCCCTCGAATTCGCGCTGGGTGGTTTCCTTGATCAGCACCAGCGGCCCGCCATCGGCCGGCTGCTGGAGAATCGCATCGCTGTGCCAGGCCACGTCGCCGGCGGTGTGGCGCAGGAAGTAGTCATCGCCCAGTTGCGCCCACAACTGCTCGACGTCGTCCGGGTCGGTACCGCCACGTACCAGAATGTCCAGTGCTGCGCTCTGGGTCTGGCGGATCTGCTCCTCGCGATCCACCGGGTTTTCCAGGCCTCGGCGCAGGGCACGCTTGGTCTCGGTGTAGAGCTGGCGCAGAAGGCTGGCGCGCCAGGAATTCCACAGCGTCGGGTTGGTCGCGTTGATGTCGGCTACGGTCAGCACGTACAGGTAGTCGAGGCGGGTTTCATCACCGACTGCCAGGGCGAAGTCATGGATCACCTGCGGGTCGGACAAGTCCTTGCGCTGGGCAGTGGTCGACATCACCAGATGGTTCTGCACCAGCCAGACGATCAGGCGGCTGTCCCACACCGGCAATTGATGGCGCTGGCAGAACGCCTCGGCATCGACCGCGCCGATCTCCGAGTGATCGCCATGCCGGCCCTTGCCGATGTCGTGATACAGGCCCGCCATGTAGATGAGTTCGGGCTTGGGCAGCTTGGCCATGAGCTTGGCGGCCAGCGGGAATTTTTCCGACACCTGGGTGTACTGCAATTTACGCAGGTGTTTGATCAGATTCAGCGTGTGCGCATCGACCGTATAGATATGGAACAAGTCGTGCTGCATCTGTCCGACGATAAAACCGAACTCCGGCAGGTAGCGCCCGAGAATGCCATATCGGTTCATCCGCCGCAGGTTGCGGTGGATACCGATCTTGCACTTGAACAGTTCGATGAACAGGCTGGTATTGCGGATGTCGTTGCGGAAGTTGTCGTCGATCAGGTGGCGGTTTTCCCGCAGCAGACGAATGGTGTCGGCGCGTACACCTTTGATTTCCGGCTGCTGGGCCATCAGCACGAAGATCTCGAGCATGGCGAACGGTGTGCGGCGAAATACGTTGTCGTTGCGTGCCTCGATGTAGCCGTCGTGCAGCTGGAAGCGCGAGTTGATCGGCTGCGGCGGCGCTTCGTCTTCCGGCGCGAGGATGACTTCCTCGAAGTGCTGGATGATCAGGTCGCTGAGCTGAGCGATGCTCATCACCACGCGGAAATACTGCTGCATGAAGTTTTCGACGGCCTGCTTGGCGTCGTCGCCCTCAAACCCCAGCAGGCCCGCGATGGTGCGTTGATGATCGAATAACAGGCGGTCTTCTGAGCGTCCGGCCAGCATGTGCAGGGCGTAGCGCACTTTCCAAAGGAATTCCTGGGACGACGCCAGCAAGGCGTTTTCGCTCTCGACAAGGAAGCCTTCGCCTGCCAGGGCGCGCAGGTTCAGGGTGCCGTACTCGCGACGGGCGACCCACAGAATTGTCTGAATGTCCCGTAGTCCGCCGGGTGAGCCTTTGACGTTGGGTTCCAGGTTGTATTCGGTGTCGTTGTATTTGTGGTGGCGGGCCTTTTGCTCGGCGCGCTTGGCCAGGAAGAATTCCTTGCTCGGCCACATGTGGGCGGTGCTGGTGACGTCGAGCATGCGCTGGCGCAGGCGCTCGGGGCCGCAGATGGTGCGGCTTTCCATCAGGTTGGTGACCACCGTCAGGTCGGCGCGGGCCTCTTCCGCGCACTCGTCCACCGAGCGAACGCTCTGACCGACCTCCAGGCCGATGTCCCACAACAGCGTCAGAAAACGCTCGATGGAGTCGCGGAATATTTCGTGATCGGCGCTGTCCAGCAGGATCAGCAAGTCGATATCTGAATAGGGGTGCAACTCACCGCGACCGTAGCCGCCCACCGCGACCAGCGCGATGTCGGCGTCTTCGCTCCAGTTGAACTGGTCCCAGGCCTTTTGCAGGATGTTATCGACGAACCAGGCGCGGTCCTCGATCAGTCGCCGGATGTCGCGGCCGCTGCGAAAGCGTGCGTCGAGCACTTCGCGGGCCTGGCGGATCGCCTTCTTGAATGCGGCGATGGGGCTCGCTTTCAGGGCCAGTTCAGCCTGGAACTGGCCGCGGTCGAAGAGTTCGGGATCCACCTGCGGCATCGATTGGCTTTCCTTCTATAGGCTGGGAGCGGTGTCTGGATCAGGCCGATACGCGCGGGATCGTGTCATCGCTGCGCAGGGTGAAGATCTCGTAGCCGGTGTCGGTGACAAGCAAAGTGTGTTCCCACTGTGCCGAGAGCTTGCGGTCCTTGGTGATCGCGGTCCATCCGTCGCCCAGCACCTTGGTGTCGGCCTTGCCCTGGTTGATCATCGGCTCGATGGTGAAGGTCATGCCGGCCTTCAGTTCCATGCCGGTGCCGGCGCGGCCGTAATGCAGGATCTGTGGCTCTTCGTGGAACACCTTGCCAATGCCATGTCCGCAGAACTCGCGTACCACGGAGAAGCCGTTCTTTTCAGCGTGCTTCTGGATGATTTCACCGATGTCACCGAGGCGGCAGCCGGGTTTGACGATCTCGATCGCCTTGTACATGCATTCCTGGGTGACCTGGGACAGGCGCTCGGCCCATACCGGTACGGTGCCGACGTGGAACATGCGGCTGGTGTCGCCGTGGTAGCCGTCCTTGATCACGGTGACGTCGATGTTCAGGGTGTCGCCGTTTTTCAGCGGCTTGTCGTTCGGGATGCCGTGGCAGACCACGTGGTTGATCGAGGTGCAGATCGACTTCGGGTAGCCCTTGTAGTTGAGCGGGGCAGGGATGGCTTTCTGCACGTCGACGATGTAATCGTGGCAGATCTGGTTCAGCTCATCGGTGGTCACGCCCGGCTTTACGTGTTCGGCAATCATTTCCAGCACATCGGCGGCCAGTTTGCCGGCGACACGCATACCAGCGATGTCCTCGGGAGTTTTGAGGGTGACGGTCATACAGGCTCTCTCTGCGCTCGGCGGCGCTTGCTGATACGGACAGGGCGGCGGTTTTCGCCAGATGGCCCTGAAAAACGCGATTCTAACAGACCAAAGGCGCAAATCCGCGCCTGCGTGCATCGCTTCGACCTATACAATAAGGCGCGGCACGGCGATTCCAAGGGGCTGGTGCCCATGTCCCTGACGTGATTACAGATTCCGGGTTCCGTTTGTGCCCTTCCTGTGATATAAAATGCGCCGCTTTCCGGGGATAGCTCCGGAAGCATTAACCCACACACGTGTCGACACGATGGCCTGGGTGCCTTTGATCCTCGGATCGGGGGTTGGTCATTGGGATACGTGGAGGCCCAACCCGACTTATCAAGGAACTATCATGTCCCAAGTCAACATGCGCGATATGCTGAAGGCCGGTGTGCACTTCGGTCACCAAACCCGTTACTGGAATCCGAAAATGGGCAAGTACATTTTCGGCGCGCGTAACAAGATTCACATCATCAACCTTGAAAAAACCCTGCCAATGTTCAACGAAGCTCTGACTTTCGTAGAGCGTCTGGCCCAGGGCAAAAACAAGATTCTGTTCGTCGGCACCAAGCGTTCCGCTGGCAAGATCGTTGCTGAAGAAGCAGCACGTTGCGGTTCGCCGTACGTCGATCACCGCTGGTTGGGCGGCATGCTGACCAACTTCAAAACCATCCGTGCTTCCATCAAGCGTCTGCGTGACCTTGAAGTTCAAGCCGAAGACGGTACTTTCGCCAAGCTGACCAAGAAAGAAGCGCTGATGCGCTCCCGTGATCTTGAGAAGCTGGATCGCTCCCTGGGCGGCATCAAGGACATGGGCGGTCTGCCAGACGCACTGTTCGTGATCGACGTTGACCACGAGCGCATCGCGATCACCGAAGCCAACAAGCTGGGCATCCCGGTCATCGGCGTTGTCGATACCAACAGCAGCCCGGAAGGCGTTGACTACATCATCCCAGGCAACGATGACGCAATCCGCGCTATCCAGCTGTACATGGGTTCGATGGCTGACGCAGTAATCCGTGGTCGCAACAACGTTGCTGGCGGCACTGTAGAGTTCGCAGCTGAAGAAACTCAGGCTGCAGCTGAGTAATTGACGCCCTGGCGTTGACTCAGTAAGCAAAAAGGGGGCTTGGCCCCCTTTTTGCCACCTCGAAAACCAATTTGTCGGCAGCGCAGCTACAGGATCTGTAACGTGCAGCGGCTACAAGGTGGTTCGGGAAGAATTGAACGCCCGTTCGATCGGGTGGAATGGTTGAAAACCTATCCAAGAGGAATTTGAAAATGGCAGCAATTACTGCAGCGTTGGTCAAAGAACTGCGCGAGCGTACCGGCGAAGGCATGATGGATTGCAAGAAAGCCCTGGAAAAGGCTGGCGGCGACATCGAAAAAGCCATTGATGACATGCGTGCTTCGGGCGCCATCAAGGCTGCCAAGAAAGCTGGCAACGTTGCCGCTGAAGGCGCTATCGCCATCAAGGACGACGGCAAGGCTGCCGTTCTGATCGAAGTCAACTCGCAGACCGACTTCCTGGCTCTGCAAGACGACTTCAAAAACTTCGTTGCTGCCAGCGTCGACAAAGCATTCGCTGACAAGCTGACCGATGCAGCTCCGCTGATCGCTGCTCAAGAAGCCGCTCGCGAAGCGCTGGTTGCCAAAGTAGGCGAAAACGTGAACATCCGTCGCCTGGTGCGCGTAGAAGGCGACGTAGTCGGCACCTACCTGCACGGCAACAAGATCGGTGTTGCTGTTGTCCTGAAAGGCGGCGACGTCGAGCTGGCCAAAGACATCGCGATGCACGTTGCTGCAAGCAACCCTGAATTCCTGCTGCCTTCGCAGGTTTCGGACGAAGCGATCGAGCGTGAAAAAGCTGTGTTCCTGCAGCTGAACGAAGAAAAAATCAAAGGCAAGCCAGAAAACATTGTTGAGAACATGGTCAAGGGCCGTATCAGCAAGTTCCTGGCAGAAGCGAGCCTGGTTGAGCAGGCGTTCGTCAAGAACCCTGAAGTCAAGGTTGGCGAGCTGGCCAAGAAAGGCGGCGCTGAAATCGTTTCCTTCACTTACTTCAAAGTAGGCGAAGGCATCGAGAAGCCAGTCGACAACTTCGCTGAAGAAGTTGCTGCACAGCTGGCTGCCGCCAAGCAATAAGACAGTTTTTCAACTGTCGCCCGAAAGAGGCTGCCCGCTCACGCGCGCAGCCTCTTTTCAGATAGGGTTACCAATTTTTAATTGGTTTCCCCTTGGAACTGACTTACAAAGCCATGTTCCGATGGCGCTGAAGCAGCGCCAAGCTAGAGTGAACGCCAGCTGTAAACAGCTCGCAAAGAATTTTTAAATACGCCGCAGGAGAGATTCGCAATGGCTCAGCAGGGCAGTGGTTATCAGGCTCGCTATAAACGCATTCTACTCAAGCTTAGCGGCGAGGCCCTGATGGGCTCGGAAGAGTTCGGGATCGATCCGAAGGTGCTGGATCGCATGGCGCTGGAAGTCGGCCAGTTGGTCGGTATCGGCGTTCAGGTCGGTCTGGTGATCGGCGGCGGCAACCTGTTCCGCGGTGAAGCGCTGAGCAAGGCCGGCATGGATCGGGTCACTGGTGACCACATGGGCATGCTGGCCACTGTGATGAACGCTCTGGCCATGCGCGATGCGCTGGAACGTGCCAATATCTCGGCCATCGTGATGTCGGCTATTTCCATGGTCGGTGTGACCGATCACTATGATCGTCGCAAGGCCATGCGCCACCTGAACTCCAAGGACGTGGTGATTTTCGCGGCCGGTACCGGCAATCCGTTCTTTACCACGGATTCGGCAGCCTGCCTGCGCGCAATCGAAATCGACGCGGATGTCGTTCTCAAGGCGACCAAGGTCGATGGCGTCTACACTGCCGACCCGTTCAAAGACCCGCATGCCGAGAAGTTCGATCATCTGACTTACGATGAAGTGCTGGATCGCAAGCTGGGCGTAATGGATCTGACGGCTATCTGCCTGTGCCGCGACCACAAGATGCCGTTGCGCGTATTTAACATGAACAAGCCCGGCGCTCTGCTGAATATCGTACATGGCGGCGCTGAAGGAACCCTGATCGAGGAAGTTCAACAATGATCAATGAAATCAAGAAAGACGCCGAACAGCGCATGCAGAAGTCGCTGGAATCCCTGGCGCACAACTTCGGCCGCATCCGTACCGGTCAGGCGCACCCAAGCATTCTGGAAGGCGTGATGGTGCCGTACTACGGCTCCGACACTCCGATCAAGCAAGTGGCCAACATCACCGTCAAGGACGCTCGCACCCTGCAGGTCGTGGCTTTCGAGCGCAACATGCTGGGCGCTGTCGACAAGGCAATCGGCAGTGCCGGCCTGAACCTGAACCCGACCAACCTGGGCGAACTGCTGCTGATCAGCATGCCGGCCCTGACCGAAGAAACCCGCAAGGGCTTCACCAAGCAGGCTCGCGATGTTGCTGAAGACGCTCGCGTTGCCGTGCGTAATATCCGTCGTGATGCCAACAGCTCGCTGAAGGATCTGGTCAAGGAAAAGGAAATCAGCGAAGACGAAGAGCGTCGCGCTACTGGCGAGATCGACGATCTGACCAAGAAATATGTGGCTCAAATCGACGCGAATCTGGCACAGAAAGAAAAAGACCTGATGGCCGTATAAGGGTCGAGCTTTAAATGGATAAGACCAAGCAGACTGCGCCGTCCGCGGTGCCGCGCCATGTCGCGATCATCATGGATGGCAATAATCGCTGGGCGAAAAAACGCTTTATGCCGGGTGTCGCCGGGCATAAAGCGGGCGTGGACGCTGTGCGGGCGGTGATCGAGGTGTGTGCCGAGGCTGGTGTCGAAGTGCTGACGCTGTTCGCCTTTTCCAGTGAAAACTGGCAGCGCCCGGCCGATGAAGTCAGTGCCTTGATGGATCTGTTCTTCAAGGCATTGCGTCGTGAGGCCAAGCGCCTCAATGACAACAACATCAGTCTGCGCATCATTGGCGACCGCTCGCGCTTTCATCCTGAGCTTCAGGCTGCCATGCGCGAAGCCGAGGCCATGACCGCAGGTGCCAATCGCTTCATCCTGCAGATCGCCGCCAACTACGGCGGTCAGTGGGATATTGCGCAAGCTGCGCAGCGCCTGGCTCGCGAGGTTCAGGCCGGGCATCTGCGTCCGGAAGACATCACTCCTGATCTGCTGCAAACCTGTCTGGCGACCGGCGACCTGCCGTTGCCGGACCTGTGTATCCGCACGGGCGGAGAGCACCGCATCAGCAATTTCCTGCTGTGGCAGCTGGCCTACGCCGAGTTGTACTTCTCCGACCTGTTCTGGCCGGACTTCAAACACGATGCCATGCGTATTGCGCTGGCCGATTTCGCTTCGCGCCAGCGTCGTTTCGGTAAAACGAGCGAGCAGGTCGAAGCTGGAGCCCGGGTTTAATGCTTAAACAACGAATCATCACTGCGCTGATCCTGCTGCCGATCGCTCTGGGCGGTTTTTTCCTGCTCGAAGGTTCCGGTTTCGCGCTGTTCATCGGGCTGGTCGTGAGTCTGGGTGCCTGGGAATGGGCGCGCCTGGCCGGCTTCGCTGCGCAATCGTTTCGCGTCGGCTATGCGGCAGTGGTCGCGCTGATGTTGTTCGTCATGTACATCTTGCCGGGACTGGCGCCTTGGGTGCTGGGTGCCTCGGTGATCTGGTGGGCGGTAGCGACCTGGCTGGTGCTGACCTATCCGCGCTCCAGTGAGCGCTGGGCCAGTGCTGCCAGCAAACTGGTGATCGGCTTGCTGATTCTCCTGCCGGCCTGGCAAGGGCTGGTGCAGATCAAGCAATATCCGCTGGGCAACTGGCTGATCATGGCGGTGATGGTGTTGGTCTGGGGCGCCGATATCGGTGCCTATTTCTCCGGCCGTGCTTTCGGCAAGCGCAAGCTTGCCCCGCAAGTCAGTCCGGGCAAAAGCTGGGAAGGCGTGTATGGCGGCCTGGTGCTGAGTCTTGTCATCACCACGCTGGTCGCTCTGTTTCGCGACTGGACGGTGGCGCAGCTGTTCAAGGGTTTGATCGGTGCAGCGCTGATCGTGTTCATCTCGGTGGTGGGTGACCTGACGGAAAGCATGTTCAAGCGTCAGTCCGGCATCAAGGACAGCAGTAACCTGCTGCCTGGTCATGGTGGCGTACTGGATCGAATCGACAGTCTGACAGCGGCGATCCCTGTATTCGCCGTGCTGTTGTGGATGGCTGCACCGTGAGCCGCCCGCAGCAGATTACCGTTCTTGGGGCAACCGGCTCGATCGGTCTGAGTACTCTGGATGTCATCGCTCGTCACCCCGAGCGTTATCAGGTTTTTGCACTGAGCGGCTTTACTCGTCTCAGTGAGCTGTTTGCTTTGTGTGTACGCCATGTCCCTCAGTTTGCGGTGGTGCCTGAAGTCGCTGCTGCTCGTGGCCTGCAGGACGACTTGCGTGCCGCTGGCCTGTCGACTCGGGTGCTGGTGGGGGAGGAGGGGTTGTGTCAGGTCGCGGCAGCCCCTGAGGTGGACGCCGTGATGGCGGCCATCGTCGGCGCGGCCGGCCTGCGTCCTACCCTTGCGGCAGTCGAGGCAGGCAAGAAGATTCTCCTGGCCAACAAAGAGGCGCTGGTGATGTCCGGCGCCTTGTTCATGGAGGCTGTGCGCAAGAGTGGTTCGGTCCTGCTGCCGATCGACAGTGAGCACAATGCGATTTTCCAGTGCATGCCGCAGGATTTTGCCCGAGGGCTGAGTAAAGTCGGCGTGCGTCGGATTCTGCTGACGGCCTCTGGTGGTCCTTTCCGGCAGACGCCGATGGCTGAGCTGGCGCATGTTTCACCTGATCAGGCCTGTGCTCATCCAAATTGGTCCATGGGTCGCAAAATCTCCGTGGATTCGGCCAGCATGATGAACAAGGGTCTCGAGTTGATCGAGGCCTGCTGGCTGTTTGATGCCAAACCTTCGCAAGTCGAGGTGGTGATCCATCCACAGAGCGTGATTCATTCGCTGGTTGATTACATCGACGGTTCGGTGTTGGCGCAGCTGGGTAATCCTGACATGCGTACGCCGATCGCCAATGCGCTGGCGTGGCCTGAGCGCATCGATTCGGGTGTGGCGCCACTGGACCTGTTTGCCATCGCGCGCCTGGACTTCGAAGCACCCGATGAAGAGCGCTTCCCGTGCCTGCGACTTGCGCGTCAGGCGGCTGAGGCGGGCAACAGTGCGCCGGCCATGCTCAACGCGGCAAATGAAGTGGCGGTTGCAGCGTTTCTCGACGGGCGGGTTCGCTACCTCGAAATCGCGAGTATCATCGAGGAAGTGTTGAATCTCGAGCCGGTGGTTGCTCTGAATGATCTCGATGCGGTGTTTACGGCGGACGCGGCAGCACGCGCCCTGGCTGGCCAATGGTTGACCCGTTACGGTCGATAGGCCTTGCGGTACATGGCTCCACGCGGCATAGAACAGGATTGCGGAGAAAGTAGATGAGCGCGCTCTATATGATTGCCGGCACCCTGATCGCCTTGGGTGTGCTGGTCACCTTTCACGAATTCGGCCATTTCTGGGTCGCGCGTCGCTGTGGCGTCAAGGTTCTGCGCTTTTCCGTAGGCTTCGGTATGCCGTTGCTGCGCTGGCATGACAAGCAGGGAACCGAGTTTGTCATCGCGGCCATTCCGCTGGGTGGCTACGTCAAGATGCTCGATGAGCGTGAAGGCGAGGTGCCCGCCGATCAGCTTCATTTGTCTTTCAATCGCAAGTCCGTTCGCCAGCGGATTGCCATCGTTGCAGCCGGCCCTGTCGCCAACTTCCTGCTGGCCATGGTGTTCTTCTGGGTGCTGGCAATGCTGGGCAGCGAACAGGTGCGCCCGGTCATTGGTGCGGTTGAGTCCGGCAGCCTTGCGGCAAAGGCCGGTCTGAGTACGGGTCAGGAAATCATCGCTATCGACGGTGAGCCGACTTCCGGCTGGGCCGCGGTCAATCTGCAGTTGGTGCGTCGCCTGGGGGAGAGCGGTTCCTTGCAGGTGCTGGTGCGGGAGCAGGGTTCCACGGCTGACTCTGCGCGTGAGCTTGCACTCGATCACTGGCTGAAGGGCGCCGATGAGCCGGATCCGATTCGGTCCCTGGGCATCCGTCCGTGGCGTCCGGCGTTGCCGCCGATTCTCGCTGAACTCGATCCGAAAGGCCCGGCTCAGGCAGCCGGGTTGAAAACCGGCGACCGCCTGCTGGCGCTGGATGGCAAGGCGCTGGATGACTGGCAACAAGTGGTCGACACCGTTCGTACGCGTCCTGATACCAAAATCATGCTGCACGTCGAGCGCGACGGTGCTCAAATCGACATCCCCGTGACCTTGGCGGCGCGTGGCGAAAGCAAGTCGCCAAGCGGTTATCTGGGGGCGGGAGTGAAAGCTGTCGACTGGCCGCCAGAGATGATTCGTGAGGTCAGCTATGGTCCTTTGGCCGCGATTGGCGAGGGCGTCCGTCGTACCTGGACCATGAGCGTCCTGACGCTGGATTCACTGAAGAAAATGCTGTTCGGCGAGCTCTCGGTAAAAAACTTGAGTGGACCGATAACCATTGCTAAAGTGGCGGGCGCTTCTGCCCAGTCGGGTGTCGCTGATTTCCTGAATTTCCTTGCTTATCTGAGTATTAGCCTGGGGGTTCTGAATTTGCTGCCCATTCCTGTACTGGATGGGGGGCATTTGTTGTTTTATCTGATCGAGTGGGCGCGTGGTCGTCCCTTGTCGGATCGGGTGCAAGGTTGGGGGATACAGATCGGTATCAGTTTGGTGGTCGGGGTGATGTTGCTTGCTCTGGTCAACGATCTGGGTCGACTGTAACGCTTCGCTGAATTGCGAATCTGCCGCATTTTGCGGCAGTTTGTTTATTGCCAGTTGGAATAAGAAAGGACTTCATGAAACGTCTGCTGCTAACTGCGGTTCTCACCGTATTGATGATCGCCGAAGTTCACGCCGAGTCCTTCACTATCTCTGATATTCGCGTCAATGGCCTCCAGCGGGTCTCCGCGGGTAGCGTCTTTGGTGCCTTGCCGTTGAACGTCGGCGAGCAGGCGGATGATCGTCGCCTGGTGGAATCCACTCGTGCGTTGTTCAAAACCGGTTTCTTTCAAGATATCCAGCTGGGCCGCGAAGGCAACGTTCTGGTGATCACTGTCGTCGAACGTCCCTCGGTCGCGAGCATCGAGATCGAAGGCAACAAGGCGATCTCCACCGAAGACCTGATGAAAGGCCTCAAGCAATCCGGTCTGGCCGAAGGCGAGATCTTCCAGCGTGCGACCCTTGAAGGCGTGCGTAACGAGCTGCAGCGTCAGTACGTTGCGCAAGGTCGTTACTCGGCCACGGTTGATACCGAAGTGGTATCACAGCCGCGCAACCGTGTCGGCCTGAAAGTGAAGATCAACGAAGGCACCGTCGCTGCCATTCAGCACATCAACGTGGTGGGCAACACGGTTTTCCCTGAAGAAGACCTGACCGACCTGTTCGAACTGAAAACCACCAACTGGCTGTCGTTCTTCAAGAACGATGACAAGTACGCCCGTGAAAAGCTTTCCGGTGACCTGGAACGTCTGCGTTCCTACTACCTGGACCGCGGCTATATCAACATGGATATCGCTTCGACCCAGGTGTCCATCACCCCGGACAAGAAACACGTCTACATCACCGTCAACGTGACCGAAGGCGAGAAGTACACCGTTCGTGACGTCAAGCTCAGCGGTGACCTGAAAGTTCCTGAAGACCAGGTCAAGTCGTTGCTGCTGGTGCAGAAAGGCCAGGTGTTCTCGCGCAAGCTGATGACCACCACCTCGGAATTGATCACTCGTCGTCTGGGTAACGAGGGTTACACCTTCGCCAACGTCAACGGCGTTCCGCAACCGCACGATGATGATCACACCGTAGACATCCTGTTCGCTGTTGATCCGGGCAAGCGTGCCTATGTCAACCGTATCAACTTCCGCGGCAACACCAAGTCCGAAGACGAAGTGCTGCGTCGCGAAATGCGTCAGATGGAAGGCGGCTGGGCTTCGACCTACCTGATCGACCAGTCCAAGACCCGTCTGGAGCGTCTGGGCTTCTTCAAAGAGGTCAACGTTGAAACTCCGGCCGTTCCGGGTGTCGACGACCAGGTTGACGTGAACTACAGCGTTGAAGAACAGGCTTCCGGCTCGATCACCGCCAGCGTCGGTTTCGCCCAGAGCGCCGGTCTGATCCTCGGTGGTTCGATCACCCAGAACAACTTCCTCGGTACTGGTAACCGTGTAAGCGTCGGCCTGACCCGCAGCGAATACCAGAGCCGCTACAACTTCGGCTACGTTGACCCCTACTGGACCGCCGATGGCGTGAGCCTGGGTTACAACGCGTTCTATCGCACCACCGACTACAAAGACCTCGACGTCGACGTAGCAAGCTATGCGGTAGACAGCCTGGGTGCCGGTGTGAACGTTGGCTACCCGATCAGCGAGACTTCGCGTCTGACCTTCGGTCTGTCCGCTCAACAGGACAAGATCAAGACCGGTACTTACACCGTTGACGAGATTTTCGACTTCGTTAAGAAGGAAGGCGACCAATACCTGAACTTCAAGGCGTCGGCCGGCTGGTCCGAGTCCACTCTGAACAAAGGCGTTTTGCCAACCCGTGGCCGCTCCCAGAGCCTGACCCTGGAATCCACCATTCCAGGCAGCGACCTGTCGTTCTACAAACTTGATTACCGCGGTCAGCTGTTCCAGCCGATTACCGAGAACTACACGCTGCGTCTGCATACCGAACTGGGTTATGGCGACGGTTATGGTTCGACTGATGGCTTGCCGTTCTATGAAAACTACTATGCTGGTGGTTTCAACTCGGTTCGTGGCTTCAAGGACAGCACTCTCGGTCCGCGCAGTACGCCAAGTAAGGGTACTAACCCTGGCACCTTGGCAGACCCGGACCAGGATCCGCTTCCGTTCGGCGGTAACGTCCTGATCCAGGGCGGTGTCGAGGTTCTGTTCCCGCTGCCATTCGTCAAGGATCAGCGCTCCCTGCGTACCTCGGTATTCTGGGATGTGGGTAACGTGTTTGACTCGCAGTGCAAGGATACTGTGAACGCCGACGGCTCGAAGTCCAGCACCAAGTGCAACGACATCAGCCTGAGCAACATGGCCAGTTCCGTCGGTGTTGGCGTGACCTGGGTTACCGCACTGGGTCCTTTGAGCTTCGCGTTGGCCACACCGATCAAGAAACCGGATAACGCTGAAACTCAAGTGTTCCAATTCTCCCTCGGCCAGACGTTCTAAGCGTCTGACCCAAGATAACGACAATGGATTTTGTAGGAGTGCATCGTGCGTAAGTTGACTCAATTGGTTCTCCTGGCCTCCGTACTGGTGGCAGGCCCGGCATTTGCCGACATGAAAATCGCTGTTCTGAACTATCAGATGGCACTGCTGGAATCCGACGCGGCCAAGAAATACGCTGTGGATGCCGAGAAGAAATTCGGTCCTCAACTGACCAAGCTCAAGACACTGGAAAGCAGTGCCAAGGGTATCCAGGACCGTCTGATGGCTGGCGGCGACAAGATGCAGCAGGGCGAGCGTGAGCGCCTGGAGCTGGAATTCAAGCAAAAGGCCCGTGACTTCCAGTTCCAGTCCAAGGAACTGAACGAAGCCAAAGCCGTTGCTGACCGTGAAATGCTCAAGCAGCTCAAGCCGAAACTGGATAGCGCAGTGGAAGAAGTCATCAAGAAAGGTGGTTTTGACCTGGTGTTCGAGCGTGGCGCAGTGATTGATGTCAAACCTCAATATGACATCACGCGCCAGGTTATCGAGCGCATGAATCAGCTGAAGTAACCCATGGCCGTGACTATCAAACTCGGCCAGTTGGCCGAGTTCCTCGGTGCCACCTTGAGTGGCGACCCCGAGAAGCAAATAACTGGGCTAGCCACCTTGCAGGAGGCTGGCCCAGCTCAGTTGAGCTTTCTGGCAAACCCCCAATACCGCAAATACCTCGCTGGCTCGCAGGCGGCTGCACTGCTGCTCAAAGCGGCTGATGCCGAAGGTTATGCCGGTAATGCGTTGGTGGTGCCGGACCCTTATCTGGCTTATGCACGCATTTCCCACTTGTTCGACCCGAAGCCGAAATCCGCAGCCGGTATTCATCCGACCGCAGTGATTGCTTCGGACGCCGTCGTCGATCCGACTGCCTGCATTGGTCCCTTTGTGGTTATCGAAGCCGGTGCCCGGATCGGTGCGGGCGTGACGCTCGGCGCACACTGCGTTGTCGGCGCCCGCAGTGAAATCGGCGAGGGTGGCTGGCTGGCCCCGCGGGTGACGCTGTATCACGATGTGCGCATCGGCAAGCGCGTGGTTATCCAGTCCGGCGCAGTACTCGGTGGTGAAGGCTTCGGCTTTGCCAACGAGAAAGGCATCTGGCAGAAAATCGCCCAGATCGGCGGCGTTACCATCGGCGACGATGTGGAGATCGGCGTGAATACCGCCATCGACCGCGGTGCGTTGGCCGATACTGTGATCGGCAACGGCGTGAAACTCGACAACCAGATTCAGATCGCCCACAACGTTCAGGTCGGGGATCACACCGCCATGGCGGCGTGTGTGGGGATTTCCGGCAGCACCAAAATCGGCAAACACTGCATGCTCGCCGGCGGTGTTGGCCTGGTAGGGCACATCGATATTTGCGACAACGTTTTCCTGACCGGGATGACCATGGTGACTCACTCGATTACCGAGCCGGGTGCCTACTCTTCCGGTACGGCCATGCAGCCGGCTGCCGAATGGCGCAAAAGCGCGGCACGCATCCGTCAGCTCGATGACCTCGCGCGACGGTTGAAACAGCTGGAAAAGCGGGCAGGGGAAGTGACCCCTGGCGGTAATGCTTCATCTGAAGGCTGATACCATTTCCATATCAAGTGTGCACAGCCTCTGGACTGCCTCCTTGATTTGCTAGAGGAGTGCGCGTCAGTCGCGCTCCCAATCTTTACATAGGCTTCCCCCCGAAATGATGGACATCAACGAGATTCGCGAATACCTGCCTCACCGTTACCCGTTCCTGCTGGTGGACCGGGTGGTGGAACTGGATACTGAAGGCAAGCGCATTCGCGCCTACAAGAATGTCAGCATCAACGAACCCTTTTTCAATGGTCACTTCCCGGCGCATCCAATCATGCCTGGCGTGTTGATCATCGAAGCGATGGCTCAGGCTGCCGGGATCCTTGGTTTCAAGATGCTCGACGTGAAACCGGCCGATGGCACCCTCTACTATTTCGTCGGTTCCGACAAACTGCGTTTCCGTCAGCCTGTGCT
Organism: Pseudomonas sp. SDO52101_S400; assembly: GCF_054071635.1. Lineage (NCBI taxonomy): Bacteria > Pseudomonadati > Pseudomonadota > Gammaproteobacteria > Pseudomonadales > Pseudomonadaceae > Pseudomonas > Pseudomonas sp. SDO52101_S400. Next base: position 22,178 of record NZ_JBSVWF010000018.1, read on the forward strand.
GCCGGGCGACCAGTTGATTCTTGAAGCCAAGTTCATCAGTTGCAAGCGTCAGATCTGGAAATTCGAATGCCAGGCTTCGGTCGATGGCAAGCCTGTCTGCTCCGCTGAAATCATCTGTGCGGAACGCAAGCTATGAGTTTGATTGACCCTCGCGCAATCATCGATCCTTCGGCCGTACTGGCTGAGGGTGTCGAGGTCGGCCCGTGGTCGATCATCGGCGCAGGTGTGGAAATCGGCGAGGGAACAGTGATCGGGCCTCACGTGATCCTCAAAGGTCCGACCCGAATCGGCAAGCACAATCGCATTTACCAGTTTTCTTCGGTAGGCGAAGACACGCCTGATCTCAAGTACAAGGGTGAAGAAACCCGTCTGGTGATTGGTGACCATAACGTTATCCGTGAAGGTGTGACGATTCACCGTGGCACTGTTCAGGATCGCTCGGAAACTACCCTGGGCGATCACAACCTGATCATGGCTTACGCCCACATCGGTCACGACAGCGTCATCGGCAACCACTGCATTCTGGTCAACAACACCGCGCTTGCCGGGCATGTGCACGTCGAGGACTGGGCGATCCTGTCCGGTTTTACCCTGGTACACCAGTATTGCCACATTGGCGCTCACAGTTTTTCCGGCATGGGCACGGCCATCGGCAAGGACGTTCCGGCGTTCGTTACGGTGTTCGGTAATCCAGCCGAAGCGCGCAGCATGAACTTTGAAGGCATGCGCCGTCGTGGGTTCAGCGAGGATGCCATTCATGCCTTGCGCCGCGCCTATAAAACCGTTTACCGCCAGGGGCTGACTGTCGAGCAAGCGCTGGCCGAACTGGCCGAGCCTGCCACCGAGTTCCCGGAAGTTGCGGTGTTCCGTGACTCCATCCAGTCGTCGTCTCGCGGCATCACCCGCTGATCATGGCCAATCTGCGTATTGCGCTGGTGGCAGGTGAGGCTTCCGGTGACATTCTGGGCGCGGGCCTGATGCGTGCTCTCAAGGCACAGCATCCAGCGGTCGAATTCATCGGCGTCGGTGGCCCGTTGATGCAGGCTGAAGGCCTGACCTCCTATTTCCCCATGGAGCGGCTGTCGGTCATGGGGCTGGTGGAGGTCCTCGGGCGGTTGCGTGAATTGCTCAAGCGCCGCAAGGACTTGATCGCCACCCTGATTGCCGAAAAACCGGACGCGTTCATTGGCATTGATGCTCCGGATTTCAACCTCAATATCGAACTCAAGCTGCGTCAGGCCGGGATCAAGACTGTGCACTACGTCAGCCCTTCGGTATGGGCGTGGCGGCAGAAGCGAGTTCTGAAGATCCGCGAAGGTTGCGACCTGATGCTCACGCTGTTGCCGTTCGAAGCCAGATTTTACGAAGAGAAAGGCGTACCGGTACGTTTCGTCGGTCATACGCTGGCCGATACCATTCCACTGGAAGCCGATCGTGCCGCTGCGCGCGCCGAACTGGGGCTGCCTGACGGTCCGCTAGTCGCGTTGATGCCCGGCAGCCGAGGTGGCGAAGTCAGTCGTCTGGGTGCGCTTTTCCTCGATACCGCTGAACGCCTGCGTGCCATGCGCCCCGGGTTGCGTTTCGTCATCCCATGTGCCAACCCCGAGCGTCGGGCCCAGCTTGAAGAGTTGCTGGCCGGTCGCGACCTGCCGGTGACCCTGCTCGATGGCAAGTCCCATCTGGCCCTGGCAGCGTGCAACGCCGTACTGATCGCGTCGGGTACAGCGACATTGGAAGCACTCCTGTACAAGCGCCCGATGGTCGTGGCCTATCGTCTTGCACCGCTGACGTTCTGGATTCTCAAGCGCATGGTCAAGAGCCCGTACGTGTCCCTGCCGAACCTGCTGGCCCAGCGATTGCTGGTGCCGGAATTGTTGCAGGATGATGCGACGGTCGAAGCGCTCGCCCAGACCTTGTCGCCGTTGATTGACGGTGGCGAAGAGCAGACGCGGGGCTTCGATGAGATCCACCGTACTCTGCGCCTGGACGCCTCCAATCAGGCGGCTGACGCCGTTCTGAACCTGATCGGTCAAACACGATGAGCAAGACAAGCATGCAGATGGGCCTGGATTTCACCCTGGTTGCCGAAGTCGAAGAGTTGGTGGCCGGCGTTGATGAAGTCGGTCGCGGCCCGTTGTGCGGTGCGGTCGTCACGGCGGCGGTGATCCTCGATCCGAATCGGCCGATTCTCGGTCTCAACGACTCGAAGAAACTCACCGAAGCCAAGCGTGAAAAGCTCTACGACGAAATCTGCGAGAAGGCACTGAGCTGGTGTATCGCCCGTGCCGAAGTCGAGGAAATCGACGAGCTGAACATCCTTCACGCCACCATGCTGGCGATGCAGCGTGCGGTGGCGGGTCTGCACATCCAGCCGAAACTCGCGATGATCGATGGCAACCGTTGCCCTAAGCTGCCGATGCGTTCCGAAGCGGTGGTCAAGGGCGATAGCAAGGTTCCGGCTATTGCGGCTGCGTCGATTCTGGCCAAGGTCAGCCGCGACCGTGAGATGGCAGCGTTCGAATTGATCTACCCGGGTTACGGCATCGGCGGCCACAAAGGCTACCCGACGCCCGTTCATCTGGAAGCGCTGGTGCGCCTCGGGCCGACGCCGATTCACCGGCGCTCGTTCGCTCCGGTGCGGCAGGCTTATGAAGCGCTGGAAGGCCTCACGCAGGTTTAGCGGCGAGGCTGATGTTTTGCTCAGGGCCCGGTACAATCCGGGCCTTGTTGTCTCTATGTAACTGGACAGGATCACTATGCCGGCTTCATTCGTTCATCTACGCCTGCACACTGAATACTCCCTGGTCGACGGGCTGGTGCGGATCAAGCCGCTGGTCAAGGCCCTGACCGGCATGGGCATGCCGGCCGTTGCGGTTACCGACCAGAACAACATGTGTTCGCTGGTCAAATTCTATAAAAACACCATGGGCGCCGGGATCAAGCCGATCTGCGGCGCCGACCTGTGGCTGTCGAACAAGGATCCCGATGGTCCGCTGAGCCGTATCAGCTTGCTGGTCATGAACGCCCTGGGCTATCGCAACCTGACCGAGCTGATTTCCCGTGGCTTCATCGAGGGTCAGCGCAACGGCATGATCATTATCGAGCGCGAATGGGTCGCCGAGGCCAACGAAGGCCTGATCATGCTGTCCGCCGCGAAAGAAGGCGAGATCGGCATGGCCATGATCGGCGGCAACCCCGCCGAGGCCGAGGCCCTCACGCGCGAATGGATGGCGGTGTTCCCGGATCGTTTCTATCTGGAGATCCAGCGCACCAACCGTCCGAATGACGAAGAGCAATTGCACGGCGCCGTGGCGCTGGCCGACAAGCTCGGTGCACCGCTGGTCGCGACCAACGATGTGCGCTTCATCAAGCAGGAAGACTTCGCCGCCCACGAAACCCGCGTCTGCATCGGTGAGGGCCGCGCCCTCGACGATCCGCGTCGTTCGAAAAACTACAGCGACCAGCAGTACCTGAAAAGCGCCGAGGAAATGGCCGAGCTGTTCAGTGACCTGCCGGATGCGGTGGAAAACACCGTCGAGATCGCCAAGCGCTGCAACATCGACGTGAAGCTGGGCAAGCACTTCCTGCCCGACTATCCGATTCCCGATGGCATGACCATCGATGAGTATTTCCGCAAGGTGTCGTTCGACGGTCTGGAAGACCGCCTCAGCGTGCTGCTGCCCAAGGACACCACCGAGGATTACGAGGCCAAGCGTCAGGTCTACGTTGATCGGCTGAATTTCGAGCTGGATATCATCATCCAGATGGGGTTCCCCGGTTACTTCCTGATCGTGATGGACTTTATCCAGTGGGCCAAGAACAACGGCGTGCCGGTGGGGCCTGGCCGGGGGTCGGGTGCCGGATCGCTGGTGGCCTATGTACAGAAGATCACCGACCTCGACCCGCTGGAATATGACCTGCTGTTCGAACGTTTCCTCAACCCGGAACGGGTATCGATGCCCGACTTCGACGTCGACTTCTGCATGGATGGTCGCGACCGGGTAATCGACTATGTGGCCGAAAAATACGGCCGCAACGCGGTGAGCCAGATCATCACCTTCGGTTCCATGGCGGCCAAGGCTGTGGTGCGGGACGTGGCGCGGGCCCAGGGCAAGTCGTTCGGTCTGGCGGATCGTCTGTCGAAGATGATCCCGTTCGAAGTCGGCATGACCCTGGAAAAAGCCTACGAACAGGAAGAAATCCTGCGCGACTTCATCAAGGTCGATGAAGAAGCGGCGGAAATCTGGGAGATGGCGCGCAAGCTCGAAGGCGTGGTGCGTAACGTCGGTAAACACGCCGGTGGTGTAGTTATCGCGCCGACCAAGCTGACCGACTTCTCGCCGATTTATTGCGACGAGGCCGGCGACGGTCTGGTGACCCAGTTCGACAAGGACGACGTCGAGGCGGCTGGTCTGGTGAAGTTCGACTTCCTCGGTCTGCGGACCCTGACGATCATCGACTGGGCGCTGAAGACCATCAACCGTGACCGCGCCAAGGTCAACGAACCACCGCTGGACATCGCGTTCATCCCGCTGGATGACAAGCCGACTTATCAGCTGCTGCAAAAAGCTGAAACCACCGCGGTGTTCCAGCTTGAATCCCGCGGCATGAAAGAGCTGATCAAAAAGCTCAAGCCCGACTGCCTCGAAGACCTTATCGCACTGGTGGCCCTGTTCCGTCCGGGCCCGCTGCAGTCCGGCATGGTGGATGACTTCATCAACCGTAAGCACGGTCGCGCGGAGCTGGCGTATCCGCACCCGGATTACCAGTACGAAGGCCTGCAGCCGGTACTGGCGCCGACCTACGGCATCATCCTGTATCAGGAACAGGTGATGCAGATTGCCCAGGTCATGGCCGGTTACACCCTCGGTGGTGCGGACATGCTGCGACGGGCGATGGGTAAGAAGAAACCCGAGGAAATGGCCAAGCAGCGCGGCGGTTTCATTGAAGGTTGTGCGTCGAACAATATCGACGCGGATCTTGCCGGTAACATTTTCGACCTGGTGGAGAAATTCGCCGGTTACGGCTTCAACAAATCCCACTCCGCCGCCTACGGCCTGGTGTCGTACCAGACTGCATGGCTGAAGGCTCACTACCCGGCGCCGTTCATGGCCGCAGTGCTGTCGGCGGATATGCACAACACCGACAAGGTCGTGACCTTGATCGAGGAAGTGCGCACGATGAAGCTGCGCCTCGACGCGCCTGACGTGAACACCTCGGAGTTCAAGTTTACGGTGAACGACGAGGGCCGCATCGTGTACGGTCTGGGCGCGATCAAAGGCGTCGGCGAAGGCCCGGTGGAAGCAATCACCGAAGCCCGTCAAGCTGGACCGTTCAAGGATCTGTTCGACTTCTGCGCCCGGGTTGACCTTAAACGTATCAACAAGCGCACGCTGGACGGTCTGATCCGCAGCGGCGCGCTTGATCGTCTCGGCCCGTATTTCCATGACGAGCAAAAGGCTTATCAGGCCAACATCGACCGCAACCGCGCGGTACTGCTGGCGGCGATGGAAGAGGCGATCAAGTCGGCCGAGCAGACTGCCCGTACCCGTGACAGCGGCCATGCCGACCTGTTCGGCGGGCTGTTCGTGGAGGAAGATGCGGACGTTTACGCGCTGCATCGCAAGGCCAAGGAACTGACGCTCAAGGAACGCCTGAAGGGTGAAAAAGACACCCTCGGCCTGTACCTGACCGGTCACCCGATCGATGAATACGAGGGTGAAATCCGCCGTTTCGCCCGCCAGCGGATCATCGACCTGAAACCGGCCCGGGACACCCAGACCGTGGCGGGGATGATCATTGCGCTGCGGGTGATGAAGAACAAAAAGGGCGACAAGATGGGCTTCATCACCCTCGACGACCGCTCCGGGCGGATCGAGGCATCGTTGTTCGCCGATGCGTTCCACTCCGCGCAATCGCTGCTGCAGACCGATGCGATGGTGGTGGTCGAAGGCGAGGTCAGCAACGATGACTTCTCCGGCGGCCTGCGCCTGCGGGTCAAGCGGGTGATGAGCATGGAGGATGCGCGCACCAACCTGGCCGAGAGCCTGCGCCTGAAATTGCAGACCCAGGACCTGAAAGGCGATCAGCTACGCTGGTTGGGTGATTTGCTCAAGCGTCATCGCGGGGCGTGCCCGATAACCATGGAGTACACCAGTCCCGATGCGAAGACCTTGCTGCAGTTTGGCGAGACCTGGCGGATCGACCCGGCGGATGCCTTGATTCAAGCCCTGCGTGACCAGTTCGGGCGAGACAACGTCTTCCTCCAATACCGTTGACCGGCAGGTGGTATCGAACCGCTTGCCCGCAACCTGAATTTTTAATCTCGACCTTAGCGCGCCTCTCCCTTAAGGTAGGGCGCGAATAGACAACCGGCCGGCCCAAGCTCACTTGGGACACGACCCTAGACGGACGCCTATGAACCCGAATTTTCTAGATTTCGAACAGCCGATCGCCGACCTGCAAGCCAAGATCGAAGAGTTGCGCTTGGTCGGTAATGACAATTCGCTGAATATCGGCGATGAGATCTCCCGCCTGCAGGACAAGAGCAAAACGCTCACCGAAGACATTTTCGGCAAGCTGACCAGCTGGCAGATCGCACGTCTGGCGCGTCACCCGAAACGTCCATACACCCTGGACTACATCGAGCACATCTTCACCGAGTTCGACGAGCTGCACGGTGACCGTCACTTCTCCGACGACGCGGCCATTGTGGGCGGCGTGGCACGTCTGGAAGACCAGCCAGTGATGGTGATCGGTCACCAGAAGGGCCGTGAAGTGCGCGAAAAGGTACGCCGCAACTTCGGCATGCCGCGCCCGGAAGGCTACCGCAAGGCTTGCCGCCTGATGGAAATGGCCGAGCGTTTCAAAATGCCGATCCTGACTTTCATCGACACCCCGGGCGCCTACCCAGGTATCGACGCTGAAGAGCGCAACCAGAGCGAAGCGATTGCCTGGAACCTGCGCGTCATGGCACGCCTGAAAACCCCGATCATCGCCACCGTAATTGGTGAAGGTGGTTCCGGCGGCGCACTGGCGATCGGTGTCTGCGATCAGTTGAACATGCTGCAGTACTCGACCTACGCGGTGATCTCGCCGGAAGGCTGCGCTTCGATTCTGTGGAAAACCGCAGAAAAGGCGCCGGATGCCGCTGAAGCGATGGGCATCACTGCTGAGCGTCTGAAAGGCCTGGGCATTGTCGACAAAGTGATTGGCGAGCCTCTGGGCGGCGCCCACCGCGATCCGGCGGCTGCGGCGGCATCGATCCGTGCCGAGCTTAGCTCGCAACTGGCGATGCTGAAGAAGTTCGACAACGAAGCGCTGCTCAAGCGTCGTTACGATCGTCTGATGAGCTACGGTCTCTGATCGAAAGCCGTTTTGGCTGACAATGCAAAACACTGTGGGAGCGGGCTTGCCCGCGAATGCGATGTAACATTCAACGACTGTGTTGGCTGTTTCACCGCTTTCGCGAGCAAGCCCGCTCCCACATTTGGTTTGTGAAAAGGTAGAAAAATGGGTCAGCCGTCGATTGATTTGCCTTCCAGACTTCTGCGCAATCTCAAGCCCTGGCTCAATGCGGCCCATTGGCGCATCGCCTTCTCGGGTGGCCTCGACTCCACCGTCCTGTTGCACCTTCTGGCAACTCTCGCCAAAACCGAATCCCTTCCGGCGCTGAGCGCCATCCATGTCCATCATGGCCTTCAGGCTGTGGCCGACGCATGGCCGGCGCATTGTCAGGCTGTCTGCGATGAACTGTCGGTGCCGTTGCAAGTGATGCGTGTGCAGGTGCAGCCCGGGGCGAGTCAGGAGCGGGCGGCACGGGATGCCCGTTATGCAGCGTTCAGTGCGGCGACTCAGGTCAACGACGTGTTATTGACCGGGCAACATCGTGACGATCAGGCCGAAACGCTGCTGTTTCGTATGTTGCGCGGCGCCGGGGTCCGAGGGCTGTCCGGTATGCCCGTTCAGCGCGCGCTGGGGCAGGGTTATCTGGTTCGGCCGTTGCTCGACGTCACGCGTGCCGAGCTGGAAACTTATGCGCAGGATCATGGCCTGCGCTGGGTAGAGGATCCGTCGAATCAGGATCGACAGTTTTCGCGCAATTACCTGCGCCATCAGGTCATGCCGCTGCTGGCTGGTCGCTGGCCGCAGGCTCACGCCAGCATGGCCCGCAGTGCGGCACATTTGCGTGAGGCGCAAGGCTTGCTCGATGAGCTGGCGCAAATTGATCTGGCTCAAGCGACGTTATCCGTTGATTTCGAGTGGTTGGGATTGCCATCACTGGCGTCTGTGGCCATCGACAGGTTGTCCGAAGCCCGTCAGCGAAATGCACTCAGTCACTGGCTGGAACCACTCACCCTACTGCCGGATACCGACCATTGGTCGGGTTGGGCGGATCTACGCGATGCCGGCATCGGTGCTTCTCCGGTCTGGCGTCTGGCGGATGGCGAGCTGCACCGCAGCGTCGGTCGCCTGTGGTGGCTCAGCGGGCAATGGTTGCGCGCGCCGGTGGTCAGCGGCGACTGGCATGACCCGTCGCTGGCGCTACGCTTGCCCGGTAACGGGCGTGTCATGTTCAGCGGTCAGGCTCCCGCAGGGCCGCTGCGCATCCGCTATCGGCAGGGCGGCGAGGTGATGCATCTGGCGGATCGCGGTCACCGCGATCTCAAGCGCCTGCTCAATGAGCGCGCGGTGCCGGGCTTCGTGCGTGGCAGATTGCCGCTGCTGTTTCGCGGTGAAGAATTGCTCGCCGTGGCGAACCTGCCGGGGCTTGATGGCAACGTGCAGGAAGGCTGGCGATTGCATTGGGTGCCTTTTGATGAAGATCAAGGTTTGAGCTGAAGGGGGCATTCCGGTAGACTACGCTCCCTTCTTGATACAACTTCTGTGGATTCGCCTGAATTGCAGGAGTTGCCGATTACCAAGCAGTCTTTGCTGGGCGATTCCAAAAAATGTGTAGCGAGCAACGTACCGGTGTTTTCACTTCCGGTCTGTCCCAACGCGGCGGTTTTTTTGAAAGGTGCACTGTGATTAATGCAGGTGATCGGGGGCTTCGGCCTTCCTTCGCTTTCCCCGGCGGCTCGGACCGCTTTAACGCAGACTTCTAGGGTTTTTCATGACGCGCTACATATTCGTCACGGGCGGTGTTGTTTCTTCTTTGGGGAAAGGCATTGCATCGGCTTCATTGGCGGCCATCCTGGAGGCGCGGGGGCTTAAGGTCACCATGCTGAAGCTGGATCCGTACATCAACGTCGACCCGGGCACCATGAGCCCGTTCCAGCACGGTGAAGTGTTCGTCACCCACGACGGCGCCGAGACCGACCTGGACCTGGGCCACTACGAGCGGTTCATCCGCACGACCATGACCCAGAACAACAACTTCACCACCGGCCGTGTCTACGAGCACGTGCTGCGCAAAGAGCGCCGTGGTGACTACCTGGGTGCAACCATCCAGGTGATTCCGCACATCACCGACGAAATCAAGCGTCGCATCATCAAGGGCGCCGGCGATGCCGACGTGGCCCTGGTTGAAATCGGCGGTACCGTTGGCGACATCGAATCGCAACCGTTCCTCGAAGCCATCCGCCAGCTGCGTGTGGAAGTCGGTTCCAAGCGCGCGATGCTGATGCACCTGACTCTGGTTCCGTACATCGCCACCGCTGGCGAGACCAAGACCAAGCCGACCCAGCACTCCGTGAAGGAACTGCGTTCGATCGGCCTGCAGCCAGACGTGCTGATCTGCCGCTCCGACCATCCGGTGGATGTGTCGTCGCGTCGCAAGATCGCGCTGTTCACCAACGTTGAAGAGCGTGCGGTGATCTCCCTGGAAGACGTCGACACCATCTACAAGATCCCGGCCGTGCTGCACGCCCAGGGTCTGGACGATTTCGTCGTCGAGCGTTTCGGCCTGCAATGCAATGGCGCCGACCTCTCCGAGTGGGAAAAGGTTGTCGATGCCAAGCTCAATCCAGAGCACGAAGTCACCATCGCGATGGTCGGCAAGTACATGGAGTTGCTGGACGCCTACAAATCGCTGATCGAAGCGATGAGTCACGCCGGCATCACCAACCGCACCAAGGTCAACCTGCGCTACATCGATTCCGAAGACATCGAGAACCAGGGCACCGCGCTGCTGGAAGGCGTCGACGCGATCCTCGTACCGGGCGGCTTCGGTCTACGTGGCGTGGAAGGCAAGATCACTGCCGTTCAATACGCTCGTGAAAACAAGGTTCCATACCTGGGCATCTGCCTGGGCATGCAAGTGGCGGTCATCGAGTTCGCCCGTAACGTGCTGGGCTGGAAAGACGCCAACTCCACCGAGTTCGATCGTGCCAGCGGCCATCCGGTTGTCGGCCTGATCACTGAGTGGGAAGACGCCACCGGTGCTGTCGAAGTGCGTACCGAAGCGTCCGATCTGGGCGGCACCATGCGCCTCGGCGCTCAGGAATGCCTGCTCGAAGCCGGCTCCAAGGTGCACGACTGCTACGGCAAGGATGTGATTGTCGAGCGTCACCGTCACCGTTACGAAGTGAACAACAACCTGCTGCCGCAGATCATCGAGGCCGGCCTGAAGATTTCCGGTCGCTCCGCTGATGCTGCGCTGGTTGAAGTGGTCGAAGCACCGGATCACCCATGGTTCGTCGCTTGCCAGTTCCACCCAGAGTTCACCTCGACGCCACGCGATGGCCATCCGCTGTTCAGCGGCTTCGTCAAAGCGGCATTGGCTCAACACCAGAAGAAGGCGTAACCCCGATGGCACAGAAGATCATCCGCGTCGGCGACATCGAGATTGCCAACGACAAACCCATGGTGCTGTTCGGCGGCATGAACGTGCTGGAAAGCCGTGACATGGCCATGCAGGTTTGCGAAGAGTACGTGAAGGTCACTGAAAAACTCGGTATCCCTTACGTGTTCAAGGCCAGCTTCGACAAGGCCAACCGTTCTTCTGTGACCTCCTATCGTGGTCCTGGCCTGGAAGAGGGCATGCGCATCTTCCAGGACATCAAACAAGCCTTCGGCGTGCCGATCATCACCGACGTCCACGAGCCTGAGCAGGCCGCGGTCGTCGCTGAGGTCTGCGACATCATCCAGCTGCCGGCCTTCCTGTCGCGCCAGACCGATCTGGTCGTCGCGATGGCCAAGACCAACGCTGTGATCAACATCAAGAAAGCCCAGTTCCTCGCGCCTCAGGAAATGAAACACATCCTGAACAAATGCGTGGAAGCGGGTAACGATCAATTGATCCTCTGCGAGCGCGGTTCGAGCTTCGGCTACAACAACCTCGTGGTCGACATGCTCGGCTTCGGCATCATGAAGCAGTTCGAGTACCCGGTATTCTTCGACGTGACCCACTCGCTGCAAATGCCAGGTGGTCGTTCCGACTCCGCCGGCGGTCGCCGCGCCCAGGTCACTGACCTTGCCAAGGCTGGCATGTCCCAGTCGCTGGCGGGGCTGTTCCTCGAAGCGCATCCGGACCCGGACAACGCCAAATGCGACGGCCCTTGCGCCTTGCGTCTGGACAAACTGGAGCCATTCCTGGCCCAGCTCAAAGCCCTGGACGAACTGGTGAAGAGTTTTCCGACGGTAGAAACCGCGTAAACCTCAATTCTCCGGTAAAGTACCGCACGATTTGTCGCTCATGCCCTCGGGTATGAGCGTTGTCGTCTGCAAGCTGCCCGCTGCACAACACTTGCCGACGGTCAAAAGATTTCCTCTAGCTGCGTCGTTTTCGTCAACTTTGGAGTGTTTACAACAATGGCAAAAATCGTCGACATCAAAGGTCGTGAAGTTCTCGACTCCCGTGGCAATCCCACCGTGGAAGCGGACGTGCTTCTCGACAACGGCATCATCGGCAGCGCTTGCGCGCCGTCCGGTGCATCCACTGGCTCGCGTGAAGCGCTCGAGCTGCGTGATGGCGACAAGAGCCGTTACCTGGGCAAGGGCGTGCTCAAGGCGGTAGCCAACATCAACGGTCCGATCCGCGATCTGCTGCTGGGCACCGACCCAAGCGACCAGAAAGCCCTGGATCACGCGATGATCAAGCTCGACGGTACCGAAAACAAAGCGACCCTGGGCGCCAACGCCATCCTCGCCGTGTCCCTGGCTGCGGCCAAGGCAGCTGCACAGGATCAGGACCTGCCGCTGTACGCACACATCGCCAACCTGAACGGTACCCCGGGTGTGTACTCGATGCCGGTTCCGATGATGAACATCATCAACGGTGGCGAACACGCCGACAACAACGTCGACATCCAGGAATTCATGGTTCAGCCGGTTGGCGCCAAGTCTTTCTCGGAAGGTCTGCGCATGGGCACCGAGATTTTCCATCACCTGAAAGCTGTTCTGAAGGCCCGTGGCCTGAGCACTGCTGTCGGTGACGAAGGTGGTTTCGCGCCGAACCTGGCGTCCAACGAAGACGCACTGAAAGTGATCTCCGAAGCTGTTGCCAACGCCGGTTACAAGCTGGGCACCGACGTGACCCTGGCTCTGGACTGCGCGGCCAGCGAATTCTTCGAAGACGGCAAGTACAACCTGTCCGGCGAAGGCCAGGTGTTCACCGCTGAAGGTTTCGCCGACTACCTGAAAGGCCTGACCGAGCGTTACCCGATCATCTCGATCGAAGACGGTCTGGACGAATCCGACTGGGCTGGCTGGAAGATCCTCACCGACAAAATCGGCGAGAAGACCCAGCTGGTTGGCGACGACCTGTTCGTGACCAACACCAAGATCCTGAAAGAAGGCATCGATAAAAAGATCGCCAACTCGATCCTGATCAAGTTCAACCAGATCGGCACCCTGACCGAAACCCTGGAAGCCATCCAGATGGCCAAGGCTGCCGGTTACACCGCCGTGATCTCGCACCGTTCGGGCGAAACCGAAGATTCGACCATTGCCGACCTGGCGGTGGGTACTTCGGCTGGCCAGATCAAGACCGGTTCGCTGTGCCGTTCCGACCGCGTTTCCAAGTACAACCAACTGCTGCGTATCGAAGAGCAGTTGAATGGCAAAGCCAAGTACAACGGTCGCTCCGAGTTCCGCGGCTGAGCAGTAAATGATAGAAAGACACCGGATTGTGTCGGAAAAGTCGTGACAGCGATGGATTTGCCACTAATCTGATGCCTTATATGCACAAGCCTGGATATTCCAGGCTTCGTGCTATCAGATGCTTCAAAGTTTTGGCGTGGCTGTCTTTTTTCACTGGATACCTGATATTCGATGCGCAGTCCTTACTGGTTGTTTCTCGTCTTGCTCTTGCTGCTGGCCGGTCTGCAGTACCGCCTGTGGGTGGGCAATGGCAGTCTGGCGCAAGTTGCCGAACTGAATCAGCAGATTGCTGATCAGCACGCCGAGAACGAAGCCCTGCTGGAGCGCAACCGGGTGATGGACGCTGAAGTCAGCGAATTGAAGAAAGGCATGGAGACCGTTGAAGAGCGGGCTCGTCACGAACTGGGCATGGTCAAGGACGGCGAAACCCTTTACCAGTTGGCCCAATGATCGATTCCCTGCCGGCCTTCTGGGCCGTGATTCCTGCCGCGGGCGTCGGTGCCCGTATGGCCGCGGACCGTCCCAAGCAATATCTGCAACTGGGCGGGCGCACTATTCTCGAACACAGCCTCGGCTGTTTCCTCGATCACCCGAGCCTCAAGGGGCTGGTGGTCAGTCTTGCTGTCGACGACCCTTACTGGCCGAACCTGGCTTGCGTCAGCGACCCGCGGATTCAGCGGGTTGATGGTGGCGCCGAGCGTTCCGGCTCGGTGCTCAACGCCTTGCTTCATCTGCACGCGCAAGGTGCCGACGATGAGGATTGGGTGCTGGTGCACGATGCGGCACGGCCCAATCTGAGCCGTGACGATCTCGATAAACTGCTGGCTGAGCTGGCGAACGATCCGGTCGGTGGCTTGCTGGCCGTACCCGCGCGCGACACCCTGAAGCGGGTCGACAAGCACGGTCGTGTGGTCGAAACCGTTGATCGCAGTGTGATCTGGCAGGCTTACACGCCGCAGATGTTCCGTCTCGGAGCACTGCACCGCGCACTGGCGGACAGTCTGGTGGCCGATGCGCTGATCACCGATGAAGCCTCGGCGATGGAGTGGGCGGGCATGGCACCGCGCCTGATCGAAGGTCGTGCGGATAACCTGAAAGTCACCCGCCCGGAAGACCTCGAATGGTTGCGCCAGCGCTGGGCCAACCGTCGTTAAATCCGATACTCAGGCCGCTCGGCCAAGCCTTCCTTGAGAAAATCCACCAGTTTGCGCACCTTGGGCGACAAGTGTCGCTGCTGCGGATACAGTGCCCACACCGCCGTATTCGGCGGTTGATGCGCCTCCAGTAGCGAAATCAGCGCACCGTTGTGCAGATGCTCCAGCACGTAATAGTCCGGCAACTGACACAGCCCGACGCCTTGTAGCGCCGCATCCAGCACCGCTTGCCCACTGTTGCACCGCCAGTTTCCCTGTACCCGCTGGGAAAATTCCCGCCCGTTCTGTTCCAACTGCCAGATATCCGAGCTGCCGATCAGGCAGTTGTGTCGGCTCAGTTCCGACAAGCTGTGTGGCCGACCGTACCGTTCCAGGTAGGACGGCGATGCACAGAGGTACATGCGACGCGGGGCCAGTCGGGTCGCCACCAACCGGGAATCCTGAAGGCGCCCGAGGCGAATCGCCAGGTCCAGGCCTTCGTGCACCAGATCGAGTTGCCGATTGGTCAGTTCGATATCGATGCGCAATTGCGGGTAATGCCCCATGAACCGGGTCACCAGCGGCACAATGAAGCGCTCGCCATAAGCCACGGCACAGGTCATGCGCAGCATGCCTTTGGGCTCGCTCGTCAGATCACCGACCGCACGCAATGCTTCTTCGCGGCCGTCCTGCAGGCGCTGGCAATGTTGCAGGAAGGTCTGGCCGGCTTCGGTAAGCGTGACGCGCCGGGTGCTGCGATAGAGCAGTCGTGTCTGCAAACGCTCTTCCAGCCGTACGATTTGGCGACTGATGTGCGAGGAGGAAACGCCCAGACGTTCGGCAGCAGCGGTGAACTGGCTGCATTCGGCAACGGCGACGAACTCATCGATGCCTTCCCAGCGGTTTTCGGACATGGGGATTATCCCTGTATGGCAATAATGTTTTGCTTTTGTCCGGATTATTCATCATGCAGCGCTGGACTACACTGCCTGTCTGGTTTTTTATTCAATGGATTCACTGGAGAGTCAGCATGATCAAGTCGCGCGCCGCCGTTGCCTTCGAGGCCAAGAAGCCGCTGGAAATCGTAGAAGTCGATGTTGCCATGCCTAAGGCCGGTGAAGTTTTGTTGCGCGTGGTGGCCTCCGGGGTTTGCCACACTGACGCCTACACCCTGTCCGGCGCTGACCCGGAAGGTATCTTCCCGTCGATCCTCGGTCACGAAGGTGGTGCCATCGTTGAAGCGATCGGTGAAGGCGTGACCTCGGTTGCCGTCGGCGACCACGTGATCCCGCTTTACACCCCGGAATGCGGCCAGTGCAAATTCTGCAAGTCGGGCAAGACCAACCTGTGCCAGGCGATTCGCGCCACCCAGGGCAAGGGCCTGATGCCGGACGGCACTTCGCGCTTTTCCTACAAGGGCCAAACGATTTTCCACTACATGGGTACTTCGACGTTCTCCGAATACACCGTGTTGCCGGAAATCTCCGTGGCCAAGATCTCCAAAGATGCACCGCTGGAAAAGGTCTGCCTGCTCGGTTGCGGCGTGACCACCGGTATCGGTGCAGTGATCAACACCGCCAAGGTCAAACCGGGTGACACCGTAGCCATCTTCGGTCTCGGCGGCATCGGTCTGTCGGCCGTGATTGGTGCGGTGAAAGCCAAGGCTTCGCGCATCATCGCCATCGACATCAACCCGGCCAAATTCGAAATCGCCAGGCAACTGGGCGCTACCGACTGCGTGAACCCGAAAGATTTCGATCGTCCGATCCAGGAAGTGATCGTCGACATGACCGATGGCGGCG
The DNA here is from genome assembly GCF_054071635.1 of Pseudomonas sp. SDO52101_S400. Classification (NCBI taxonomy): domain Bacteria; kingdom Pseudomonadati; phylum Pseudomonadota; class Gammaproteobacteria; order Pseudomonadales; family Pseudomonadaceae; genus Pseudomonas; species Pseudomonas sp. SDO52101_S400. The sequence continues at coordinate 38,157 of NZ_JBSVWF010000018.1, forward strand.
TCGACTTCTCCTTCGAATGCATCGGCAACGTGCAACTGATGCGTGCGGCCCTCGAGTGCTGCCATAAAGGCTGGGGTGAGTCGGTCATCATCGGCGTGGCCGGTGCCGGCCAGGAAATCGCCACCCGTCCGTTCCAACTGGTGACCGGTCGCGTCTGGCGCGGTTCGGCGTTCGGCGGCGTGCGTGGCCGTACCGAGTTGCCAAGCTACGTCGACATGGCGCAAAGCGGCGAAATCCCGCTGGATACTTTCATCACCCATACCATGGGCCTGGAAGACATCAACAAAGCCTTCGACCTGATGCACGAAGGCAAGAGCATCCGCACCGTCATTCATTTCTGATCAATCGCGATGCCACGGCTGCCAATGTGCAGCCGTGGTTGCGTAGGAGTCCTACATGAGTCTGGAAAACATCTCCTGTCAGAAGAGTTTCGGCGGCTGGCACAAGCGCTATCGCCATCGCTCCGAAGTGCTGGGCTGCGACATGGTGTTCGCTGTGTATCTGCCGCCGCAGGCAGAGCAGGGCGGAAAGTTGCCGGTGCTGTACTGGTTGTCGGGCCTGACCTGCACGGACGAGAACTTCATGCAGAAGGCCGGCGCCATGCGCATGGCGGCCGAGCTCGGGCTGATCATCGTGGCACCGGACACCAGTCCGCGCGGCCCGGATGTACCGGGTGATCCTGACGGGGCCTGGGATTTCGGCCTCGGTGCCGGGTTTTATCTGAATGCCACGCAGGAACCGTGGTCGCGGCACTATCGGATGCATGACTACGTCGTGCAGGAATTGCCTTCACTGGTTGAAGCGCATTTCCCGGCGTCGGACAAGCGCAGCATCAGCGGCCATTCCATGGGCGGTCACGGTGCACTGGTCTGTGCGTTGCGCAATCCGGGGCGCTATCTGTCGGTGTCGGCGTTTTCACCGATCAACAATCCGATGGATTGCCCGTGGGGCCAGAAGGCATTCACCCGCTATCTGGGCGAAGACCGTTCGAAATGGCGCGAGTGGGATGCCTGTGCGCTGATCGCTGAAGCGGACGAGAAACTGCCACTGCTGGTCGATCAGGGTGATCGCGACGATTTCCTCGCCACCCAGCTAAAGCCGGAAGCGCTGCAACAAGCGGCAAAACAGGCGGGCCACCCGCTGACGTTGCGCCTGCAACCGGGCTACGACCACAGCTATTTCTTCATCGCCAGCTTCATAGACGACCACTTGCAGCATCACGCACGCGCTCTAGGCGCCTAATGCCTGACAAAGCAGGTAGAATCACGCCCTGACAAAATTCGGGGCGTTTTTTTATGCGTATTGGCCACGGCTATGATGTGCACCGTTTCGCTGAAGGCGATTTCATTACTCTGGGCGGCGTGCGAATTGCACACGGCTTCGGGCTGCTCGCTCACTCCGACGGTGACGTCCTGCTGCATGCCTTGAGCGATGCCTTGCTCGGCGCGGCGGCGCTGGGTGATATCGGCAAGCACTTCCCGGACACCGACCCGCAATTCAAGGGCGCCGACAGCCGTGTGCTGTTGCGTCATGTGGTCAGCCTGATCCACGCCAAAGGCTGGAAAGTCGGCAACGTCGACAACACCATCGTTGCCCAGGCACCGAAAATGGCCCCTCATATCGAATCGATGCGCGCGTTGATTGCCGCGGATCTGCAAGTAGAACTGGATCAAGTGAACGTGAAAGCCACCACCACCGAGAAGCTCGGCTTTGTCGGTCGCGAAGAAGGCATCGCCGTGCATTCCGTTGCCTTGTTGCTGCGCGCATGAACGAACTGCAACTGCTCGGCCCGCGGGCCTATGGCGACGCGCTCGGCACCGCGGTACTGAAAGCCATCGCCGAAGATTTTCAGGTCGATGAAGTCCTCGACATCCCGTTCAGCGGTGACGGCGAGCACCTGTGGATCTGGGTGGAAAAGCGCGGCCTGAACACCGAAGAAGCGGCACGCCGCATCGCCAAGGCGGCCGGTGTGCCGTTGCGTACGGTCAGCTATGCCGGCCTCAAAGACCGTCAGGCGCTGACTCGTCAGTGGTTCAGCGTGCAACTGCCGGGCAAGGCCGATCCGGATCTGTCGGCGGCGGAAAACGACACGCTGAAGATCCTCAAGACCACTCGTCACAAGCGCAAGCTGCAACGCGGCGCGCATTCGGCCAATGGTTTCACGCTGCGCCTGACCCAGTTCAATGGCGACAAGGCTGCCATCGATGAGCGTCTGCAACTGATTGCCAAACAAGGTATCCCGAACTATTTCGGCGCCCAGCGTTTTGGCCATGACGGCGGCAACGTGGTCGACGCTCGTTCATGGGCGGCGCGCAAGGCCCTGCCGGAGCAGCGCAATGTGCGTTCGCGCCTGCTGTCGACCGCTCGCAGCTTTCTATTCAACCAGGTGCTGGCGGCGCGGGTGGCTGACGGCACCTGGCAGCGCGCGCAGGTCGGCGATCTGCTGGCCTTCACCGACAGCCGCAGCTTTTTCCCGGCGGGTGTTGCCGAGTGCAGCGACCCGCGCCTGGCGATTCTCGACCTGCATCCGACCGGGCCGCAGTGGGGCGAAGGTGACTCACCGGCCGCCGGCGCTGTCCATGATCTGGAGCAGGCAATCGCCGCACGCGAGGCGGATCTGCGCGATTGGTTGATTAATGCCGGTATGAGCCACGAACGTCGTATCCTGCGGCTGCCCATTGGCGGGTTGACGTGGCATTATCCCGAGCCTGACATTCTGCAACTGGAATTCGTCCTCCCGGCCGGATGCTTCGCCACCGTATTGGTGCGCGAACTCGTTGATCTGGTGCCGGTGGGGCAGACGGACAGCCCATGCGTATTCTGATTTCTAACGACGATGGGGTAACCGCACCCGGTCTTGCCGCGCTTTATGCTGCGCTGGCGGATTACACGGAGTGTGTGGTTATCGCCCCGGAACAGGACAAGAGCGGTGCCAGCAGTTCGCTGACGCTGGACCGTCCGCTGCACCCGCAATACCTGGCCAACGGTTTCATCAGTCTCAACGGCACGCCGACCGACTGCGTGCACCTGGGGCTCAATGGTTTGCTGGAGCGCGAGCCGGACATGGTGGTTTCAGGCATCAACCTAGGCGCCAATCTGGGCGACGATGTGTTGTATTCCGGGACGGTGGCGGCGGCCCTTGAAGGCCGTTTTCTCGAACGCCCATCGTTTGCCTTCTCGCTAGCCTCCCGGCAGCTGGACAATCTGCCCACCGCTGCCTACTTTGCGCGCAAACTGGTCGAGGCCCACGCCGGGCTCGATCTGCCACCGCGCACGGTACTGAACGTGAACATTCCCAATCTGCCCATCGATCACATTCGCGGCATTCAGCTGACGCGCCTGGGGCATCGCGCCCGTGCGGCAGCGCCGATGAAAGTGGTCGATCCCCGTGGCAAGGCCGGTTACTGGATTGCCGCCGCCGGTGATGCTGAGGATGGCGGGCCGGGCACTGATTTCCATGCGGTGATGCAGGGTTACGTTTCCATCACTCCGTTGCAGCTCGATCGCACCTTCAATGATGCCTTCAGAAGTCTCGACGGCTGGCTGGAGGGGCTCAACTGATGGCTCGTGAACAAGACGACCGGTTGCGCAGCGGCATCGGGATGACCTCCCAGCGCACCCGTGAACGCCTGATTCAGCGTTTGTATGAAGAAGGACTGTCCAACGCGAACGTGCTGGAAGTGATCCGCCGCACGCCGCGTCATCTGTTTGTCGATGAAGCGCTGGCGCACCGGGCCTATGAAGACACCGCGCTGCCGATCGGCCACAACCAGACCATCTCCCAGCCTTATATGGTCGCGCGCATGAGCGAGCTGCTGCTCGAGGCGGGGCCGCTGGACAAGGTGCTTGAGATCGGCACCGGTTCCGGTTACCAGACCGCAGTGTTGTCGCAACTGGTCGAACGGGTGTTCTCCGTCGAGCGGATCAAGGTGCTGCAGGACCGGGCCAAGGAACGCCTGGTCGAGCTCAACCTGCGCAACGTGGTGTTCCGCTGGGGCGATGGCTGGGAAGGCTGGCCGGCACTGGCGCCGTACAACGGCATCATCGTTACGGCCGTTGCGACCGATGTGCCACAGGCCTTGCTCGATCAACTGGCACCTGGCGGTCGGCTGGTGATTCCGGTCGGCTCCGGAGAAGTGCAGCAATTGATGTTGATCGTGCGCGAAGAAAACGGCTTCTCCCGACACGTTCTCGGGGCGGTTCGCTTCGTGCCATTGCTCAACGGGCCACTGGCCTGAGCATTTGTTTGCCGGCGCTGAATTCCTTGCCAGAGCGCCTGTCTTACAGCGGCATCGATTGTTTAAACAGGATTTATCGTCCATGAGCAAACGTGTGCGTCGAGCGATATCGCTTCATTAAAGGTAAAGCCTGTTTCGCCCGTTATACTTGCGAAGTTACATGCCGGAATCGGCATTCCACATTTTTCAGCCACCACAAAGGGAGCGGCGGGTGAGTCTCACAGTCATTGCGCAGCGTATGGGTAACACGAGCTTTCAGCGCCTGGTGACTGGCCTTGTCTTGAGCACCTTGCTGGTCGGTTGCTCCAGCACCAAATCGAGCAACGTGCGGGTCGTTGATCGCAACAATGCGGTGGCCCAGCGTCCTACCGTAACGACCGGGCAATATGTAGTCCGTCCGGGCGACACGATGTTTTCGATCGCGTTTCGCTACGGCTGGGACTACAAAGCCCTCGCAGCCCGGAACAATATTCCTACGCCGTACACGATCCATCCGGGTCAGACGATTCGCTTCGACGGCCGCCCTGGTTCAACGCCGACCGCAGTGGTGAGCAACAGCGGTTCTGCGCCGTCTTCGTCGAGCAAAACCACGATAATCCGGCGCCAGGCAAATGGCACGACGACCACCACAACCACCGGTTCCGGGGCAGCTGCCACGACCGTTGTACCGTCCGTCGCCAACAAGCCGGCACCCGCTCCATTGCCTCCTCCGGGTCCGGCCCCGACCGGCTGGGGATGGCCATCTAATGGCATTCTGATTGGAAAATTCTCTTCAAACGGTAGTTTGAATAAAGGAATTGATATCGCCGGGGATTTGGGACAGCCTGTTTTAGCTGCGTCTGATGGGACGGTGGTTTACGCCGGGAGTGGCTTAAGGGGCTACGGCGAATTAGTCATCATCAAACACAGCGAAACCTACGTCAGTGCTTACGGACACAACCGTCGGCTGTTGGTACGGGAGGGGCAGCAGGTCAAAGTCGGACAGACAATTGCCGAAATGGGGTCAACGGGTACAGACCGGGTGAAACTGCATTTTGAGATTCGCCGACAAGGTAAACCTGTAGATCCGCTGCAGTTCCTGCCAAGACGTTGATTTGCAGACCAGCCTGTTCCGTCGCGTAGAGGGGACAGGCTCCAGCGTTGCCAAGGATAAAGGCGTCGCTTGAGCTTGGGGTCGAACTCACCAAAGGACTATAACAATGGCTCTCAGTAAAGAAGTGCCGGAGTTTGACATCGACGATGAGGTTCTCCTGATGGAGACCGGCATCGATTCGGATTCGATGTCGAATGATGAAGGGGCTGCTCCACCTTCCGTTCGTGCCAAATCCAAACACTCCGCTTCACTTAAGCAACACAAGTACATCGACTACACCCGGGCACTCGATGCCACGCAGCTGTACCTCAACGAAATCGGCTTTTCCCCATTGCTCTCCCCGGAAGAGGAAGTTCATTTTGCGCGCTTGTCGCAAAGTGGCGATCCCGCCGGGCGCAAGCGCATGATTGAAAGTAACCTGCGGCTGGTGGTCAAAATCGCCCGGCGTTACGTCAATCGGGGGCTGTCGCTGCTGGATCTGATCGAAGAGGGCAACCTCGGGCTGATCCGCGCGGTGGAAAAGTTCGATCCCGAGCGGGGCTTCCGCTTCTCGACCTACGCGACCTGGTGGATCCGTCAGACCATCGAACGCGCGATCATGAATCAGACCCGGACCATCCGGCTGCCGATCCATGTGGTCAAGGAGCTCAACGTGTACCTGCGGGCTGCACGGGAGCTGACGCAAAAACTCGATCACGAACCTTCACCCGAAGAAATCGCCAACCTGCTGGAAAAACCGGTGGGCGAGGTCAAGCGCATGCTGGGCCTGAACGAGCGGGTTTCTTCGGTCGACGTCTCGCTGGGTCCGGATTCGGATAAAACCCTGCTGGATACCCTCACGGATGACCGTCCGACCGATCCATGCGAACTGCTGCAGGACGACGACCTGTCGCAGAGCATCGATCAATGGCTCTCGGAGCTGACCGACAAGCAACGCGAGGTGGTGGTACGTCGCTTCGGCTTGCGCGGTCACGAGAGCAGCACGCTGGAAGATGTAGGCCTGGAGATCGGCCTGACCCGGGAACGGGTGAGACAGATTCAGGTGGAAGGCCTCAAGCGCCTGCGTGAAATCCTCGAGAAAAACGGCCTGTCGAGCGAGTCGCTGTTTCAATAAGCGCCTTGCATGATCGCCCGCAAAAAGCCCCGACTGGTTCGGGGCTTTTTGTTTTCTGCGGCAAAGCGGTTTGCTTCCCCGGGTTTGTAGTCTCGCGTTGTAAGCCCAGGCTTACTCTTTCGTAAGTGTTCGCTATTTTTACACTGCGGCAGACGTCCATTGAGCTTGTTGAGTATGTTCAACTTATTGATTTGTATGGTTATTTTTAAATATTAAGTGCATATGACAGCGTGTTTTAGCTGAGCAGGCCGGTTGCGGCTGTCAGGGAAATCTCTAGTATCTGGGTTGTGTCGACGGACAGACACGCCCTTCAAGGAAGAGGGGAATGGACATCGCAGGACGCGATTCATCAGGACGATGAAAAGGAACATAGGGAATAGGGAAAAAATGTGGGCGGGTCAAACCGCCCCTTTTTTTGCCTGAAATAAAGCAAAACCCGGAAAAGCAAAAAGGCCCGCAATGGGCCTTTTCTTCAAACGCAGGGCAGATCAGCGTTCGAGGTCTTTGATCTTGCCTTTGACGCCATCCCACTCTTCGGCGTCCGGCAGCGATTCTTTCTTCTCGGTGATGTTAGGCCAGATTTCCGCCAGCTCGACGTTCAGTTGAATGAACTCTTGCATCTCGTCCGGGACTTCATCCTCGGAGAAAATGGCTACGGCCGGGCATTCTGGTTCGCACAGGGCGCAGTCGATGCACTCATCCGGGTGAATCACCAGGAAGTTCGGGCCTTCGTAAAAGCAGTCCACCGGACAGACTTCTACGCAGTCGGTGTACTTGCACTTGATGCAGTTGTCGGTGACGACGAAGGTCATTTCTAATTTTCTCCTCAGGCGGCGGCAGCGTTGCCCCTTCACGGTTGGGGTCGCCAGGTTCGGGAGCGATGTCTGCCAGCCAGGCTATTAGCCAGCAGCATCCCAAACCGCGCGAGATTCTAACAGCTTGAAGCCTTTTGCGTTATATCCGGTTCTTTGGTGCTTAGATCCGGTTCTTAAGTGCATATAACATTTCGAGCGCACGGCGCGGTGTCATGTCGTCAATGTCCAGTTTAGCCAACTCATCCAGCACCGGATGCGGCAGGCTGGCGAACATGTCGCTTTGTTGCGGCGTCGCCGGTTTGCCCTTGGCGGCAGGTTTGGGCGCTTCATGTGGCAAAGCGGTGTCTTCCAGGCGACTCAGGTGCTCACGGGCACGTACGATCACTTCGCTCGGCACTCCCGCCAGTTGTGCCACGGCCAGGCCATAACTCTGGCTGGCCGGTCCTGGCAGCACGTGGTGCAGGAACACGATGCGTTCGTTGTGCTCGGTGGCATTGAGGTGCACGTTGGCCACCAATGGCTCGGCTTCCGGCAGCACGGTCAGTTCGAAATAGTGTGTGGCAAACAGCGTGTAGGCGCGCAGGTGCGCCAGTCGCTCGGCTGCCGCCCAAGCGAGGGACAAACCGTCAAAAGTGCTGGTGCCGCGACCCACTTCGTCCATCAACACCAGGCTGCGTTCGGTGGCGTTGTGCAGGATATTGGCGGTTTCGCTCATTTCCACCATGAAGGTCGAACGCCCGCCGGCCAGGTCGTCGCTGGAGCCGATTCGGGTGAAGATGCGGTCCACCAGCGACAGTTCGCAGCTGGCCGCCGGCACGAAGCTGCCGATATGCGCCAGCAACACGATCAATGCAGTCTGGCGCATATAGGTGGATTTACCACCCATGTTCGGGCCGGTGATTACCAGCATCCGGGTGTTGTCGTCCAGGCTCAGGTCGTTGGCCACGAACGGCGTGGTCAGCACTTGTTCGACCACCGGGTGACGACCCTGGGTGATGCGCATGCAGGGTTCGCTGACGAAGGTCGGGCAATTCAGGTCGAGATTCAATGCACGCTCGGCGAGGTTGCTCAGCACATCGAGTTCAGCCAGTGCACCTGCAGTGTCCTGTAACGGCGGCAACTGGCTGATCAGATCTTCCAGCAGCGCCTCATAGAGCATCTTCTCGCGAGCCAGTGCACGGCTCTTGGCCGACAGCGCCTTGTCTTCGAACTCTTTAAGCTCAGGCGTGATGAAGCGCTCGGCACCCTTGAGGGTTTGGCGACGGATGTAGTCCGCCGGTGCCGATTCAGCCTGCTTGCTCGGCAATTCGATGAAGTAGCCGTGGATACGGTTGTAGCCCACTTTCAAGTTGGCCAGGCCGGTGCGAGCCTTTTCCCGGGCTTCCAGATCGATCAGGAACTGGCCGGCGTTTTCGCTCAGCGATTGCAGCTCGTCGAGTTCGCTGTCGTAACCGGTTTTCAGCACGCCGCCATCACGGATGACCGCCGGCGGGTTGTCGATAATGGCTTTTTCCAGCAGCGCCGCCAGTTCCGGGTAAGTGCTGGTAGTGGTTGCCAGGCGTTGCAGGTGTGGCGCTTCCAGATCGGTCATCGCCACTTGCAGTTCAGGCAGGGCGCCGAGGGCATCGCGCAGGCGGGCAAGGTCGCGAGGACGCGCATTGCGCAGACCGATCCGCGCCAGGATCCGCTCGATGTCGCCGATTTCCTTCAGCTGCGGTTGCAGGCTTTCAAAGCGATAGCGGTCGAGCAGGCAAGTGATCGAACTCTGACGTGCGAGCAGCACGGTGAGGTCGCGCAGTGGGCGGTTCAGCCAACGAGTCAGCAAGCGGCTGCCCATGGCGGTCTGGCAACGGTCTACAACTGATTGCAGGGTGTTGTCGCGGCCACCGGCCAGGTTGGTGTCGAGTTCCAGGTTGCGGCGGCTGGCGCCGTCCAGCACCACGGTGTCGTCCAGACGTTCGTGGCGCAAGCTGCGCAGGTGGGGCAGGGCGGTGCGCTGGGTTTCCTTGGCGTACGCCAACAGGCAACCGGCGGCGCCGATGGCCAGGGTCAGGGTTTCGCAGCCGAAGCCTTTCAGGTCCTGGGTGGAGAATTGCTGGCAGAGACTTTTCAGCGCCGAATCGCGCTCGAAATCCCACGGCGCACGGCGACGTACACCACGGCGCTTTTCCGCCGGCAGATCCTTTGGCCAGTCATCCGGGATCAGCAACTCGACCGGGTTGACCCGCTCCAGCTCCGCCAGCAGGTTTTCCCAGCCCTTGATCTCCAGCACCGTGAAGTTGCCGCTGGTGATGTCCAGCACCGCCAGACCGAACAGACGTTCATCGCCCAGCACCGCCGCGATCAGGTTATCGCGACGCTCATCCAGCAATGCCTCGTCGCTGACGGTGCCCGGGGTGATGATCCGCACCACCTGACGTTCCACCGGACCCTTGCTGGTGGCCGGGTCGCCGACCTGCTCGCAGATAACGACCGACTCGCCGAGCTTGACCAGTTTCGCCAGATAGCCTTCCGCCGCGTGATACGGAATCCCGCACATCGGAATCGCCTGTCCCGCCGATTGCCCACGGGCAGTCAGGGTGATGTCCAGCAACTTGGCCGCCTTCTTCGCGTCTTCATAGAAGATCTCGTAGAAGTCGCCCATGCGGTAGAACATCAGCTGATCCGGGTGCTGATTCTTCAGGCGCCAGTACTGCTGCATCATCGGGGTGTGGCTTGAAAGGTCTGTCATACGCGAATTTGGCTCTATTTATCTATCTGACGCTGTTCAAAATATCTAAATGGTACAGGGATTTTTTTGGCGTGGTTGATTGCTGGCTGGAGTTGATCTTGTGCGGGTAGCAGGTGCTGCTCATTCTGGCTGTATACGACGGTCACGATCTGTCCGCGATGGTCAAATTAGTTCTCGGTTTTTATTGAGTGATTTTTGGCTTCCAGGAACGAGGTCTTCGCAGATTTTTGTTGGGTTGGCTACTTTTCGAAAATGTCATCTGAGTAGATTAAGCGCCCATAAAGTATATGGGCGCTGGAGGTTTTAAGGAGTAGCGGTAATGAGTGTTGATTTTTTACGTGCGCGCATATTTTTGCGAAGTTTCTCGATCGGTAATTCCACAGCGTACACGGCTATGAGTGTGCCAAACATAATGGATACGACGTAGCTGAACGTATTGGCTTCAAAGTAGCCGAGCCATCGAACTACTATTGTTACTGGGATGTGAGTTATGTAAAGCGGATAGGATAAATCTCCAAACCATTTGTCAATTTTGCTGTTTTTTGTTTTTTCGAACAGGAGAGGTGACAGTGCAGCCAACCCAATAAGTGTTAAGGATTGCTGTGTTGTGTGAGCAGTGCAGAGTGCGACAATTGCAAATGCCAAAATATAGATGGCGACTGTTTTATTTATACTGTCGGAATAGAGTCTGTGTATCCAGTAGCTAGCCGCTCCAAGCGCAAAATATAGTGCAGGGCCCAAGTAGTAAAGGTCCGTTCGCAGATGCATGGAGGTCGCAGACAAGAATATTTTTGCTGCTAGCGTATACAATGCAGCGGTGGCGAAAAAAATAAGTGTTTTGTTTGTGTCTCTAACAATGAAAGGGGCAGCTATATAGAATAGGATCTCGATCGATAGGGTCCACGCGGGAAGGTTGATAATATTTTGAGCACCGTTGTGTGCCTTGTCGATACCGAATTCGGAGAATACTACCTTGCCATCAACCGAACTCATGTGAAGAAGTAGATCCGAGCCCAACATGAAAATATTCGAGAAGGTGGCGATCGCCTGAATAATCAATGGTTGTTGCGAGATGTTGTGTGCTACCGCCTCAATCATTCCTGTCGGTATCAAAATAAATAAAGAGAATAGATAAACGGGCCAGAGTCTCAAAACGCGACCAATGTAGAATTCACTATTAGTGTTTGGCGTTTTGTATCGTTCGTTTAATCCCAGTGTTATATAAAATCCGGACATAAGATAGAAACAGTTAACGGCAAACCCTGCGGGTACTACAGGAATCCAGCTGAGGGGGCCGATGTGGGAGAACATTACGGATAATGCTAGAAAGAATCGAATAAATCCCATGTTGACAATATATTCCCTTTACCGCTTGTGTTTATTTTGATACAGAATTCATGCCATTTTATGCCGGACGGATTCGCTATGTCATCAAAGAATACGCGAGACTGATGATCCTCCAGCGTTTGGATCCAGGCTTTGCGCAATGAGCGATCCGCATTCTGGGGTCTGAAAACGGTGCATCATTTTTTGATCTCCCTTGTCCCTTTTGCTAATTTATGCGTTTATGCATTTGTCTTCTGAAAAAAGATCAAGCACTATTCGCATATGCAAAAACGCAACGTATCCTCCGTCTTAAGAGCACTGCTCGACCAGCACGGGATCTCCCCCACGGAGCTCCACCGTCGCACCGGCGTGCCTCAATCCACTCTCTCGCGGATTCTCAGCGGGAAGATCGTCGATCCTTCGGATAAACACATCTCGAAGATTGCCGAGTACTTCGCCGTGAGCACCGATCAGTTGCGCGGGCGCGCGGATGTTGCGCCGGTCGCCGGCGGCGGGCGCGAGGAGTCGCATTCCGAACTCAAGGACATAAGCCTGTGGGACGATGACACGCCAGTCGATGACGACGAGGTGTCGGTGCCCTTTCTTCGCGAGGTTGAATTGGCTGCTGGATCAGGAAGATTCGTCATCGAAGAGAGCGAGCGCTCTAGCCTGCGCTTTGGCAAGCGTAGCCTGCGCCATAATGGCGTGCAGTTCGACCAGGCCAAATGCGTGACCGTACGGGGCAACAGCATGTTGCCGGTGCTGCGTGACGGCGCCACAGTCGGGGTCAATGCGGGCAAGTGCGGGATTGGCGACATCATTGATGGCGACCTTTATGCGATCAATCACAACGGCCAATTGCGGGTGAAGCAGCTTTATCGCCTGCCTACCGGTATCCGTCTGCGCAGCTTCAACCGCGATGAACACCCGGACGAGGACTACAGCTTCCAGGATATGCAGGAAGAGCAGATCGTCATCCTCGGTCACGTCTTCTGGTGGGGCATGTACGCCCGATAACCCGATCCCTTTCAGATAAAACCCGCCTCGGCGGGTTTTTTTTCGCCTGCGCAAAACCCTAAGACCCTTGAATGGCGGGGCTTTCATGCATCTGCGCATTTCTCATGCATAAATAAATGCATTTGCGCATTGACTGGATATGCATGAGTGCATATTCTTGCCACCAAGCCGCTCGACAAAGCGGCTGGCAACAACAGCTCTTTAGTTCCACAAGAACAGGCAGCGATGAACCGGCCTCAACGGTTCAGAGGGTTGGCAACTGACCCGGGTGTGCAGCGTAAAGCACCAGAAGCAGTTATCCGGCGGGCAGGGACCGCGGTCGGAAAAACAATTTGAATGGACTCGTACCGCGCCAGTAGCGCCGAAAAGTCAGCTTCCTTCTTTGAACAATGGACCGAAGGAAGGCGAAGGAGCGCATTACTGAAAAGCCCGGCCGATTGCCGGGCTTTTTGGAATGCCTGCCTGAAATGGTCACTTGCACCACCGGGTCGCAGAGTTCGACAACAACCGCACTGATCATCAGCAACAAGGAAGAATTAATGATTCGTTATGTCTTGATCGAAACGAACAACCTGATCCCCTTTGCAAAGGTTTTGCAATTTGTGGATGCCGAGCAAATGCCATCGATCCCGCCAGGAGCATCGGGCTTCTGGGTCGAGACCAGCGTCGACACGCCCATTCAAATCGGGTGGAAAGCTGAGTACACGGTGAATGGTTGGGCCTTCTCCGAGCCAACCTACCAGGATCAAGTCGATATCGTTACCAATCACGTTCGCTTCCTGCTGGGAGCCGCAGAAGGTTGGCTAATGCTCAACCCGCTGCAATACAAACTGGATATGGGCATTGCCACACCTGAAGAGCAAGCCTCTCTGCTGGCTTACAAGCAGTACTACGTCGCGGTCTGTGAGGTGAAAACACAATCGGGTTACCCCTACACGGTGACCTGGCCGGTAGCACCTTTCTGATTCAGCACCACTTTCGAGAACGCATTACTGAAAAGCCCGGCCGTTGCGCCGGGCTTTTTGGAATGCCTGTCTGAGGCACCAGCATCGATATCCAGTGCATCACCCGTTCAACCGTGCATTGCACATCGATAAATCACTTATTAAATAACGCGGAAAAAAGGAAAAATCATGCGCCGATATGGACGTGTTGATCAGGATCGAATTGTCGAGTTTTTTGAAACCGACGGTGACATCACGCAAATGTTTCACCCAAGCATTATCTGGGCAGAAGTGACTGACCACCCTGAAGTACAACTGGGCTGGGTGGCCACCAAAACCGACGGTGTCTGGACTTTTGCCGCCTATGTGCCGCCACCGCCGACCGAGCAGGAACTCATCGCCAAGGCGCAACTGAACAAATGGCAACTGCTGAACGTGGCCGCCAACTGGCTGCTGCTCAACTCCCTGCAGTTCAAGGTAGACACCGGCGTGGCCACCCCTGATGACGAGGCCAAGTTGCTGGCTCACAAGATGTATTCCATCGCTGTCAGCGACATCGACAAGCAATCGGGTTACCCGGCAAACATTGTCTGGCCTGTGGCTCCGTACTGACAGACATCCACTAGCCGAGTTCGCTTTGGAACCGCTGATAAGGAAATTGAAATGAATCGATATGCACTGACATTGACTGCATCCGGTTACACCGTCGTTCTTCAGGTTCTGGACATTGAGGGAGAGGCGCCAGCCAGACCGGCTGCTGAACCGAGTTCCGTGTGGCGGGACATCACCGGTAACGACGCTGTTCAACCGGGGATGAAGATGCAGTGGGGGCCTGCCGGCGAAGAGTATTTTGAGACAACTGCCGCAGAGCAGGAGCTTTTCACCAGCGGTCGCATGCAACTGCACTTTGACGAGGCAGCGCGCTGGCTCGACTTCAATCCTCTGCAATACAAACTGGATCTGGGAGTTGCCACCCCGGCTGATGAAGCGGCACTGGTTGCTTTCAAGCAGTATTTCGTTGCCTTGAGTGAAGTGAAAAACAACGCCGTATTTCCGCAGATCATTTGGCCGGCTGCTCCTTTCTGATTCGCAGCGCCGATCAAGTCCCGGCTCCGGGAATGCATTACTGAAAAGCCTGGCTAATTGCCGGGCTTTTTGGAATGCCTACCTCAAGAGAAAACGATTGAACCCAACACACATTACTCATCAATCACCCAAGGAGGCGTGACATGACAAACGAGCAACAAGCGTTGGCGGACATGCCGATCTGGCTGGTCATCCTGCTCGCCCTGGTGGGCGGCGTATCCGGCGAAATGTGGCGTGCCGACAAGGAGGGCGCGCGTGGCTGGGCGCTGATCAGGCGTCTGGCGTTGCGTTCCGGGGCCTGCGTTATCTGCGGGGTGTCGGCGATCATGCTGCTGTATGCCGCCGGTATGTCCATCTGGGCCGCGTGTGCGATTGGTTGCCTGACGGCAATGGCCGGCGCCGACGTGGCCATCGGTCTTTATGAACGCTGGGCCGCCAAGCGCATCGGCGTCTGCGAAATCCCGCCCCGCGACTCACAGTAAATCTTTCACTTTCGTGCCTCGCTGCACCTTGTGCGGCGCGGCTTCGCGTGGACATCAGAAAAGGAGGTCAAGCGTGCCCACACCCATTCAGCAGCCTTCGCAGCTGTTCACGGCAATGGCGACAGCCTTGCGCAACAACGCCGGCCTGAACATACAAGTCGGCAATCACGATGACTTCACCACACCCGGCGACAAAGCCTGGGTGTTGATCGACATCGAGCGAAATGCACCGGGAGAGCGTGCAGCCAACGGACGGATTGCCCATGTACTGACGCTGTCGCTGCAGGTCATTCCGGCGCTGTCCGCCACGGCGTTTGCTGCCTGCGACCTGATCGCCGCGCTGAAAAACCTGATCACCGACAACCGCTGGGGTCTACCTGGCGATCAATGCGATCTGCCGATGAACATCGATGGATTACCTTCACTGGCGATTCGCGCCGATCAGCCAAACAAGGCGTGGACCCTGACATTCAACCAGACCCTTTACCTCGGCCCGACCTTGCTCGACGATCCGCTCGGCACACCGAAATTCGCCCGCACCTGGGAAGTCAGCGACATCGACGACCCCGACCAATACACCTCGCTGGAGGCCTGACCGATGTTCGACGCATTACTGCGTATGCAACTGGGCCCGATCATCGAGCGCCT
Organism: Pseudomonas sp. SDO52101_S400; assembly: GCF_054071635.1. Lineage (NCBI taxonomy): Bacteria > Pseudomonadati > Pseudomonadota > Gammaproteobacteria > Pseudomonadales > Pseudomonadaceae > Pseudomonas > Pseudomonas sp. SDO52101_S400. The sequence goes on from NZ_JBSVWF010000018.1 coordinate 53,651, forward strand.
GGCCGAGATGGAAGCGGAGATCGAAGACCTGCACCGGCGCGCCGAGAGTTTTTGCCGAATCGGTATCTGTCAGGAGGTCGATGCCGCGAGCAACACCTGTCGGGTCAGCCACGGTGGATTGCTCACCCCGGCCATCAAGTTCTTCAACCCGAGCGCCGGAGCCCAGAGCGAATCGCGGATACCCAGCGTTGGCGAACAGTGTCTGCTGTTCAACTACGGAAGCGGCGAAAGCGGTGCGCAAAGTGTGGCGTTGTTCGGCTTGAACAGTGACCGTTTTCCACCTGTTTCGACCATCCCCACGCTGACGCGACGGGTACATGTCGACGGCAGCGAAAGCGGCTACGACGACGCCACGCACACCCTGCACTGGCAGAACGGTCCGGCAGCCTTCAGCGGCTCTCGCGAAGCGCTTGAACTGAGCATCGGCCCGGCGCGGCTGGCGATGACGCCGCAAGCGATCAACCTGCAACTGGGCGCGGTCGGCCTGACCATCGACGCTTCGGGCGTGCATTTCAGCGGCCCGCTGGTGGATCACCAGGGTCGCGTCATCAGCCCCTGAATCAAGAGCCTCCCATGATCGGAATCGATAGAAACACCGGAGCCACGGTCGACGACTGGCTGCAATTCGTGCAGCGCGCGACCCGGGCCCTGACCACGCCTTTGGGCACACGGCAGAAGCGGCCCTTGTACGGTTCGCTGATCCCCACGCTGTTGGGGCAGAACCTCGGCGACGACGTTCTGCTTCTGGCGCAAAGCCACGCCGCGCAAGCGTTCTACAACGCACAGAACGGTATCGGCGACTTCCAGCCGCAAGTGATCGTCGCCAGCCGTCAGGGCGCAGGGTTGCTGCTGCGTTTTGCCGGCACCTGGAAAAACCGCCAACAGACTTTCGAGGTGGTGACATGAGCATGTTGATCCCTGGTCAGAACCAGTTGGCCGAACCTTCGCTGATCAAGGTCGAGGCCTTCGAGGATCTGCTCGCCGAGTTCAAGACCTTCGTGCTCGAGTACGTCGGTACTCGCTCGCCGGACAGCGCTGCGAAACTCAAGACCAGCCTGGAAAACGAAAGCGAACTGCTGACCCTGGCCCTGGAGGCTTTCTGCGTTCGCCTGCAAACCCACGAACGCAAATACAACGCTCGCATCAAGCAGATGCTGGCGTGGTGGGCCACCGGCAGCAACCTCGATGCGCGGCTGGCGGACATGGGCCTGGAGCGGCAGTTGCTCGACCCGGGCGACCCGGCGGCATTCCCGCCGGTACCGGCGATTTACGAGAGCGACGATGACGCCCGGCTGCGCTACTACCTGGCGCCCCATGCCCCGGCGGCGGGTTCGCGGATGCAGTACCGCCGTGAAGTCTTCACCCTCGGCGAACGGCCGGCGGTAAAAGTCGAATCCACCGATGCGGGGGTGGTGAACGTCACATACACCTTCAACCCCGATGGCCTCGCCGCACAGGTCAAGGATGGCAATGGCCGGCGCTCGGCGCCCGGCGAAGTGCAGGTTACGGTGCTCTCCCGCGACGCCGACGGTACACCGTCCGCTGCACTGCTCGACGGCGTGCGCCAACACTTTGCCCGACCCGATGTCTGTCCGGAAACCGACAAGGTCACGGTGCAGGGCGCTGACATTCAGCGCTACAAGATCCGCGTCGTGGCGAAGATCAATTCCGGTCCCGATTCGGGCCTGACCAAAGTCGCCGCCGAGCAGCATCTGCAAGCTTACGCCGACAGTTGCCATCGCCTGGAAGGCCGGGTCGATCCGAGCTGGATCGACTACACGCTGCACAGCGCCGGCGCCGTGCAATTGCAGATTCTCGAACCGCTGACACCGATCGTGTGCACCGCGTTTCAAGCGCCGTACTGCACGGCGGTCGAAGTCGAGGTGCAGACGCTATGACGGATCAGACATCGCGTCCTACTCTGCTGCCGGCCAACAGCTCGGCGCTGGAACGGGCGCTCGACATCGGTTTCGGCGCGTTGCTTGACCGCATCGTGCCGCCGTTTCCCGAACTGATGAACCCGAGCGAAACGCCGGTCGCGTTCCTGCCGTATCTCGCGGCGGATCGCGGCGTGGCTGAATGGAGCACCGACGCTCCGGAAGCGGAAAAGCGCCTGACCGTCGAACTGGCCTGGCCCACCGCGCGTCAGGCCGGTACCCGTAAGGCACTGGAAAACGCCGCCAAAGGCTTGCAACTGAGACCCGAAATCCGCGCCTGGTACGAACAGACTCCTCCGGGCGCGCCTTACAGCTTCTCTGTGCGGGCCTTCAGCGAACAACCCTACAGCGAAGCTATCGACGCCCGTCTCGACCGACGCCTGGCTGATGCCAAGAGCGAACGGGACGTGCTGTCGGTGTCGGTCGGCCTCAGTGCCTTCGGCAGTCACGTCATCGGCGCCGCGACCTTCTGCGGCGAACTGACCACGGTCTACCCGGTATTCCTCGAAGGCCTCGAAACCTCCGGTGAAGCCTTCATGGCGGCCGGTTTCTACACCGTCGAAACATCCACTATTTATCCTCAGGGGGCCTGAATGGCTGACTATTACACCCTGCTCACCAACGCAGGGATTGCCTACGAAACCGCCTGCAAGGCAGCGGGCGTGCCGATCAAGCTGACGCAGATTTCGGTCGGCGATGGCGGCGGCGCGGTCTACAACCCGGCCGCGACGGCTACCGCGCTGAAGCGCGAAGTCTGGCGCGGACCGCTTAACGCACTATTCCAGGACGAGAAAAATCCGAGCTGGCTGCTCGCCGAAGTCACCATCCCGCCTGACGTCGGCGGCTGGTACGTACGTGAAGCCGGCCTGTGGACCGACACCGGGATTCTCTACGCCATCGTCAAATACCCGGAGTCATTCAAACCGGTGCTGGCCACCTCCGGCTCGGGCAAAGAGTTCTACATCCGCTCGATTTTCGAGACCAGCAATGCCTCGCTGGTGACGCTGCTGATCGATGACACTGTGGTCAAGGCCACTCGCGCCTGGGTCATGAGCTACCTCGCCGAAGAACTCGGCAAACTCGATGGCAAGCAATCGGTGCGCGTCGCCGCCACCGCCAACGTGGTGTTGAACGGTGCGCAGCAGATCGACGGTGTGGCGGTGATTGCCGGCGACCGCGTGTTGCTGCCGAACCAGACCCTGGCCAAGGACAACGGCCTGTGGATCGTCGCCAACGGTGACTGGGTTCGGGCCAACGATGCCAACGTCAGCGCCAAGGTCACGCCGGGCCTGACGGTGATGGTGGAAGAGGGCACGCTCAACGGCGATTCGCTGTGGCACCTGACCACCAACGCGCCGATCACCCTCGGCACCACCGCGCTGACATTCAAGATGCTGGCGGGGCGTACCGGGATTGCTGCCGGGACTTACAAGAGTCTGACTGTCGACGAGTATGGCCGTGCGACAGCCGGGGCCAACCCCGTGACACTGGCCGGTTTTGGGATCACTGACGCCCTTGGAATCAATGCAACTGCATTCGCGGCTCGAAAGCTTGAAACGGCGCGCAGCATTTCCATCTCCGGCGCGGCGAGTGGTAGCGCCTCATTTGACGGATCGGCGAATGCCAACATTGCCCTGGCACTTGCCGATTCAGGTGTTGCTGCCGGCACTTACACAAAAATTGCCGTCAATGCCAAAGGTGTGGCTACCAGTGGCACAACTCTGATCGCATCCGACATCCCTGCGCTGGACTGGAGCAAGATCACCTCAGGCAAACCCAATTCGCTGGCGGGTTACGGAATTACCGACAGCTATACCCAGGCCCAGACCAACAGTGTAGTGACCACCGCTTTCGCAAACTTTTCAGCGACAAGCATCAAGGTACCGGCGTTCATCAATGGTTTTGCCGACGCAAATGCCTGCCGTTACTGGAAGGCCAACGGCAATGTCTACGTGAGCATCGATGCTTCACGCTGGATCAGTAACGGTCTCGATCCGTTGATCATGTTCACGCTTCCGCCAGGTTACAGGCCCATCACCCGAGTTTGCGGGACGGGCGATTGGGCTACCAACAGCCCGCTCGCGTTCGGGTGGTTGTCGTGGCGAGCGGAAGCTACAGGCGAGGTGGTCCTGGATTACGCGATGGGTTCCACGGCCGGCGCGGGCGGATTTGCCTGTCAATTCAGCTTCTGCGTTCAAACGGTTTAAGGGGGAAATATGATTTTTGTGATTGATCAGAACGGCCGGTTTCTTTACGCCGCCGATACCCCGGTGGACGCGGCCAACTGGACGGCGGTCCAATTGCCTCAGCCTTGCTGGAATCCGCGATTCAAGGGAACACGAATCCCGGATACCGGCGAATGGAAAGGTCAATGGGAGCATGACGGCGAGCCTGTGCCGACCATCGCCGAGTTGTGCACAAGGATTGATAGCTACGCCGACCAGGCACGGCAGACTGTTGCAGGCGACCCGCTGCGGGCGCTCGAATACGAACGAGCGACGACCGAAGCGCAAGCTTTCAAGGATGCCGGCTATCCCGCAGACGCAGTGCCACGCTCCGTCGCTGCCTGGGCAATCATGGGTCGCACGCCTCAGGAAGCTGCCGAAAGCATGCTGACTGAAGCAGCCAGGTACGCAGAAGTACTCTATCTAGTCCGCGAACGTCGCCTGGAGGCGAAAGAGCTGATCAGAGACAGGATTGCGACTGGCGCAATCGATGAGGCCCGACAGGCTGCCGACGAGGCAGTCAAGTCTATCCAGGCAGCTGTGACGGGTATCGGGAAACCTGAACCGTCACTTCAATAAGCGCCCTGTACCCCGGGGAGTTTTTTCCCCACAAAACCTTCAACACCCGCCAAGCCCCTCCCTCCGAGGGGCTTTCCCGTTTATGGAGAAACGAAAAATGGCAACCCGCCAAACCTACACCGTGCTCGTTCCATTCCCCACCGGGGGTGGTCACTGGTCGAGCGTCGGCCAGGAACTCGATCTGCTCGATGTCGAGGCCAGTGCCCTGCACAGCGCCGGTCGACTGGAGCTGAAAACCCCTACCACCAAGGCCGTGAAGGCCGCTGCCAAGAAGGCTGACTGAATATGGCTGAGGTTCTGAACTTCGAGCACAACGGCATTACCGTCAATGCCACCGAATCCCCTGAGGCCATGGGTGGCCTGGGTGACAACGTCATCGGTCTGGTCGGCACCGCGCCGAAAGCCGATCCGCTGATTCCGCGTAACGCACCGTTTCGCATCAACAGCTTCACCACCCACGCGCTGCTCGATCCGACAGGTTCCGAAGAGGGCACCCTGTACCACGCGGTTTACCAGATCCTCAAAGTGGTCAAGGTGCCGGTCTACGTAGTGATCGTCGAAGCGGGCGCGACTCCGGCTGACACCGTCAACGCGGTGATCGGCGGTGTTGAGCCAGCCACCGGCCGCAAGCTTGGTCTGGCGGCACTGGGCAGCGTCCCGGAAGACCTGACCATCATCGGCGCGCCGGGCTTCACCGGCACCAAAGCGGTGGCCAGCGAGTTCGCCTCGTTCGGCAAGCGCATCAAGGCTCGTGTAGTGCTGGACGGCAAGGACGCTTCGGTTGCCGACCAAGTGCTGTACAGCAAGGATCTGGGCGGCGCCGACCTCGGTTTCGACCGTTGCCTGGTGGTGCACAACATGCCCGCCGTGTACTCGAAAGCGGCGAAGAAAAACGTCTTCCTCGCGCCATCCAGCCTGGCGATTGCCGCGCTGGCCAAGGTCAAGCAATGGGAAAGCCCGGGCAACCAGGTGACCTACGCCGAAGACGTGTCCCGCGTCGTGGAATACAACATCCTCGACACCTCCACCGAAGGCGATCTGCTCAACCGCTACGGCGTCAGCTACTACGCCCGCACCATCCTGGGCGGCTTCTCGCTGCTGGGCAACCGTTCGATCACCGGCAAGTTCATCAGCTACGTCGGTCTGGAAGACGCCATCAGCCGCAAGCTGGTGAAGGCCGGCCAGAAAGCCATGGCCAAGAACCTGACCAAGTCGTTCATGGATCAGGAAGTCAAACGCATCAACGATTGGCTGCAAACCCTGGTCGCCGACGAAACCATTCCTGGCGGCAGCGTTTACCTGCACCCGGAACTCAACAGCGTCGAGAAGTACAAGAACGGCACCTGGTACGTGGTGATCGACTACGGCCGCTACGCGCCGAACGAACACATGGTTTATCAACTCAACGCCCGCGATGAAATCATCGAGCAGTTCCTGGAGGACGTTCTCTAATGTTTACCAACCGCAATAGACAAGCCATCGCGGCGACCCTGCAAGGCCTGCCGCTGTCGGCGACCGTGGAAGAGTTCACCCCGCCGAAGATCGAATTCGACGTGGAAAACATGACCGGCGGCCGCTTCATCGTCGAGGAAATGGCCAAGAGTGCCAAGGCACTTGGCGCCAAGCTGATCCTGCAGGGCACCGGCCCGGAAATCATGCTTGCACTGGGTGTGAAGCTGGGCGAAGACATCCTGCTGAACGTGCGTGAAGCCGGTCAGGATCAGGACGGCAACACCTGGTTCACCTACCACACCGTGGGCGGCAAGCTGAAGATCCTCGATGAGGGCACGATCAAAATGGGCGAGAAACCCAAGACCACCCTGGAGCTCTCCTGCCGCACCTACACCCGCCTGGAAAACGGCATCCCGGTGATCGACATCGACGTGCGCACCCAGAAGTTCGTGCTCAACGGCGTCGACATCCTCGGCGATGCCCGTCGTGCGGTGCTGATGCCGTAAGCCTTTCGGCAGACCGTGCACAAACCCTGTGGGAGCGGGCTTGCCCGCGATGGCGGCGGATCAATCGACATCAATGTTGGATGTGCCGACCTCACCACGGGCAAGCCCGCTCCCACAAGGGACTGCAACACCCCCTCAAGAATCACCAAGGAATTCATACATGTCGTGGATGCCACCCAAGCATGACCTGCTATCGCCGATCACCGGTGACGACGGCTCGCAGATCGAATCAATCCAGCTCAAGCCCCTCTTCTACGCCGCCCAGAAAGAAGCGCTGGAACGCGCCGGCGATGACGAAGACGATCAGTTCTTCGAACTGGCGCTGCTGGCCACCGGGCTGTCGGTCAAGGAGCTCGACCAGCTCAAACGTCCGGACTACGTGAGCATCGCGCAGTACGTACACGAGATGTCGACCCGTCCGGCGTCGTACTTTCTCGACCAGGTCGAAGACGCGGAAAAGTCCGACGACCCCGATCAGGTGCAACTGCTGCAACCGCTCGCCGTGACCGGCCGCACCGTGACCTCGCTGAGCCTGGAAATGCCGGCGCTGCGGGCCACGAAAGTGATGAAGAAACTGAAAACGGCCAAGGAACGCGCCGAGTTCATCACCGCCCATTGCACCGGCCTGATGATTCCCGATCTGGCCCTGATGACCGTCCCGGACTGGACGCAATTGCAGGTGCGCATCGACGATTTTTTAAACCAGCCGGCGGCCTTCTTTCAGAGCGCGACATCGAAGTAATCCTCGATATCGTGCCGCTCATTTACCCGGTAAGTGAGGCGGAAATTCTGGAGTGGGACGCCGAAAAGGCGTTGCGCCGCTACGACATAGCGATCACTCGCCTTGGCGTGAAAAAGGAGTAGAGCGGCATGGCAGAGAGCAAGAATGCGCTCATGTACGCCAGTGAGAATTCAGCCGTAGCGCCCGGCAATATCAGCTTGAACCTGGCGTCGATCAATGGCTCTGGGCAAATTGCCGGAGACCGGATTTCCATCCTTGATCAGGCGCTCGTTAAAGCAAGTGCCAGCATCGATTCGCTGACCACTGCAATAGATGCATTGAGGTTGGCACTGTCCACCCACCGTTCAATTTCGGCGAATACCACTGCCAAAGATGACTACGGCGGTGAATCAGCGACGCCGAAGGAGTCAAGTGAACGGACTGAAGCGCCGGGGTTTCTTCAGCCGTCGATTGCCCTGAACCTGGCTGCGGCCGAGTTGGGCAGCACCGCACAACTGTCACAAAAAGAGACCAAGGAGATAGAGCTGGCAAGCCTGGTCATGGCCAGCAAGCCACTGGTGGCTGCGGGAGGAACTCGCGGGATCGAGTTGATCAAGGTCGCAACGCTTGCGGCCGATGCGGGAGTTGGCAATGGCCTGGCCGAGGCGTCGGACAAACCGTTTGAGTTGCTCAATTTCGCCAATGACGCTGCGATCATTGCGTCAGCGTTCAAAGTCCCCGCCAAGGATGTCGCTGAAATGATGGTGGTGTGGCGCACCTCGATGAAGCTCAGTCGCGATCAGGCGTTTGATCTCGCGGATGCGACCAATCAGCTCGGCAAAATACCGGGTGGGGCAAAACCGTCAGACATCGGTGCAGTCCTCAAGCAATCAGGTGAATCGGCGATCTCGGCAGGTCTGCAACCCGAGCAGGCCGCTGCGCTCTCGGCAGCATTACTTAACAGCGGGATGAAGAAAGACGATGCCGGCGAGGCGTTGAAGAGCCTTTCCGTTGCGCTGGGCAAAGGTGACAAAACATCGGGCGCCGAGCGTGTTGCCTGGAAACAACTGGGGCTTGATCCCGTCGCCGTGGCGGCGGCAATGCGCGACCCGGACAAGCAAAATGCACAGGGTGCGGTACTCTCGGTACTTGCCGCGCTGAACGCCAGACCGGTCGAGCAACGCGCCACGCTGGCGCGGACACTGTTTGCCGATAGCGATGATGCCGCACAGTTGCTGGCGCAGAACCTTGGTGGCGTCAACGAGGCCTTTTCGCAAGTAAAGGACAAGGGGCAATACGCGACTTCGAAGGCCGGTGAGCAGAGTTCGGTGCGCCAGTCTGCACTGGCACTCTCCAATACCCAGCAAGGTCAATGGAACGTTCAGCTTGCGCGTAACGAGCGTCTGGCCATCGCCAGCGCCAATGCGGTGTCGCCATCTCCTGAGGTGCTTGAGTTTGCTGGAAAAAACACTGACCGAATGAGCGATTTTGCCGAGACCCATCCGAACATAAGCGCTGCGGTTATCGTCGTGGGTTCAGCCCTGAAAAAGATATTCGATATTCTGCTGGACGCGGCTGTCGATGAGGCGAAAGACCGTGTAAGAAAACGGCTACCCGGCAAGGCGACCATTGACAAACCCGACCTGACGTCTACCCAGGATTCTGCAACAAGGCTGCCAACGGATACGCCCGTGACGGGAATTGCCAGTCTGGATCCCGCTGCTGTCAGGGTAATGAAAGTCGGCGAACAACCGTCATGGGGCGACGCGCCGGGCCTGTTGCGTTCGGCCGTTTCAATCGACCCTCGCTCACAAGTTGTTCCGGCCTCAGACAGGGACACAAGCGTTGGGCTGGCTGAAAGGCTTGTATTCATTGCGCCAGACACACTGTCTGCCCCCGGCCAGGTCAGCAAGGATCTGGCCAGCGCCCAGGCTGTAAACCAGCAAGTCACGTACGCGCCTTCGGTTCAGGTGTACTGCAGCGATCCGGGCAGTTCGGAAAACATTGGATTGCTGGTAACGCAGCAACTGCAGAGTCAGTTCGATAGCCAATTCACACCGCTGATGAACAGCAACCCACTGGCCACCCGCCGTGACGCAGCCCTGACCGATGGAGTCGCCACATGAAACAACAAATGGCACTGGGCAGTTTCATCTTCGGGCTGTCCCGGGAGTTTGCGTACAGCACGCTGTCGCGAAAGTCCGAGGGTGGCTGGACCGAGCTGCAGATCCTCAACAGCAAACCCAGATCCCACCAGACAGGACAGAAGCCTGAAACCCTGACCATCTCCGGCACCTCGATGTACGCCGTGGCGATGGACCGGCTCGATGAGCTGCGTGCGCTGCAAGCGTTGAGAGTACCGCTGCCGTTGATTGATGGCATTGGCCGCAACTGGGGTTTGTGGCGGATCACCAGCATCGACGAAAACCAGAGCGAGGTCATCGATGATGGCACCGCGATGGTGATCAAGTGGGTGATCGTATTGACGGAGTTCAACAATGCGTAAGGTACGAAGCGTGGCCGGCGATTCGGTGAATCTTTTGCTCTACCGCGAAACCGGTCGCAGCGATGACAGCGCTGAAGAAGCCCTGTGGACACTCAACCCGACCCTGGCCGAGCACGGTCCGATCCTGCCGGCGGGTGTCTGGGTGACACTGCCGGAACTCGATAGCAAACCGGCCGCGATCAAACCGGTTCTGGCCTGGGATTAAGGAGGCTGCATGGCACAGGGATTTACGCCGGCGATCGAAATCTACGGCGCCAACAAGGACCTGCTGAACCAGCGCCTGATCAGTTGGGAACACATCGATGCTGCCGGGATGGAGTCCGATCAACTGACGCTGGTGCTCGACATGGAAGGCCTTGAGGGCTTGCCGACCCTGGGCGGCGTCATCGGCCTGCGGGTGGGGTATCTGGAGACCGGGCTGGTCGAAAAGGGTCAGTTCAAGGTCACTCGACTGACACCGACGCTGTTCCCGCTGCGCCTGACGCTGGTCGCGACCGCCGCGCCTTTCAGCGGCAAGGACGAAACCGGATTCAAGGAACGGCGCACGGCCAGTCATGGCCCCACGACGCTTGGCGGGCTGTTTCGCAAACTGGTCGAGCCGCACGGTTTCTCGCCGCGCGTCGATCCCGAACTGGCGCTGATCAGGATCGCTCATGTCGACCAGTCGAACGAAACCGACATGGGTTTCATCACGCGACTGGCGAAGAAGTACGACGCGGTGGCCAAACCGTTCAACGACCTCTACGTACTGGCGAAACCGGCGCAGCTCAAAAACCTCTCGGGTCAGGTGATACCGAATGTGAGGCTGTCGGTGACCCACAACAATCGGCCGGGCGATCACGCCTTCATCAGCGCCACGCTGGAAGAAACCGCCCGCACCCAGAATCAGGGGTGCAAAGTCTGCTGTTGGGACGCCAATGCCGGCAAGCAGGTGGAGGTGAAAACCGGCTCGGCACCCTACAAGGTCGTTCGTCAGAAACAGGCCAGTGTGGAAGAAGCCAAAGCCATCGGTGAAGCCGAAGTGCGCAAGATGCTGCGCGAGAAATACAAGCTGAAGGTCACCTGCCCGGGCGATCCGCTGCTGGTTGCCGAGGGACTGCTGGTGCTCGATGACACCTGGCCGGACTTCATGCGCGGTCGCTGGTCGATTGAAAAGGTGACTGCCAGCGGCAAGCCCGAAGAAAGCTATCGCTGCCTGATCGAAGCAAACGGCCGGGATCCCGAGGCAAAAGCCAAGGACTGATCCCCCGATCTCACCGCCACCCCCCCTCACTGTGGCCACTCACAAAACCTGGAACGCTCCCCATGAAGATCTCCCCGATCCTCACGCAGCTGCGTGCGCAATGCCCAAGCCTTGCCGGCCATATCGCGACAGGTATCGACCTGGCGCTTCTGCAAGGCGACCCGAATTTGGCGACACCCTCGGCACATGTTTTACCGCTGGCCGATCTGGCCAGCGCCAACACCGCACAGAACTCCCTCAGCCAACCGATCCGCGACCGCTTCGAAATCATCCTGGCACTTGATGCCACGGACGCCACAAAAGCGCTGGATCTGTTGCACGAACTGCGCGCCGAACTGTGGCGTGCGCTGGTGGGTTTCAAGCCCGCTTCCGACTACAGCGCCATCGTTTATGACGGCGGCGAAACGGTCTCGATCAACAGCAGCCGCGCGTTCTACCGGCTGCGCTTTTTTGCCGAGTTCCAGCTGGGCCGCAATCTGCCAAGTCAGCCTGCGGAGAGTTGGCACGAACGCGAACTGGACGGTTTGTCGTCCTTTACCGGGGTCACCGTGCGGGTCGATGCGATCGACCCGGCCGACCCCAATCTGAAACATCCCGGCCCTGACGGGCGCGTGGAAATGACTTTCTCTGGAGACGTAACCCCATGAGCAACCGCATCACCGTAGTGCCGGCCGCCGGCCGTGCCGTGCCGGACCCGGAAGCCGGCGACCTGCTGCCACTGGAAGGCCGTGAAGTGCTGGACAGCGCCTGGTGGCGCCGGCGTCTGGCCGACGGCGATATCACCCTCAAAACCGCAACAGCTAAACAAAAGGGAGCCAAATAATGGCGATCGGATTCAGCAACATCCCTGCGGACATTCGTGTACCGCTGTTCTATGCCGAAATGGACAATTCGGCCGCCAATAGCGCGTCCTCGTCCATGCGTCGCCTGATCGTGGCGCAGGTCAACGACAACATCGCCCCAAGCGAAGTCGGCAAACTGGTGCTGGTCTCCAGCGTGGCACTGGCCAAGAGCATTGGTGGCCAGGGCTCGATGCTGGCGTCGATGTACGAGACCTTCCGCAAGGCCGACCCGATCGGTGAGATCTGGTGCCTGCCGCTGCACAACGCCACCGGCGCAATCGCCAAAGGCGTGCTGACCCTGACCGGCACCGCGACTCAGGCTGGTTTGCTCAACCTGTATGTCGGCGGCGTCCGTGTGCAGGCTACCGTGGTCAACGGTGCCACCGCTGCCCAGGCGGCCACCGCCCTGGCGCAGAAAATCAACGCCACCGCCGATCTGCCGGTGAGCGCTGCGGCTGCCGAAGGCGTGGTCACCCTGAACGCCAAATGGACCGGCGAGAGCGGCAACGACATCAGCCTGCAATTCAATCGCCTGGGCAAGAGCAACGGCGAGGAAACCCCGGCCGGCCTGACCACCGCCATCACTGCCATGACTGGCGGCGTGGGTGTACCGGATCAAGTGGCTGCCGTTGCAGCACTGGGCGATGAGCCGTTTGAGTTCATCACGCTGCCATGGTCCGACCTGGCCACCCTCAACACCTGGCAAGCAGTGATGGACGACAGCACCGGTCGCTGGTCGTGGGCCAAGCAACTGTTCGGTCACGTCTACAGCGCCAAGCGCGGCACCGTCGGCACTCTGGTGGCGGCCGGTCAGGCGCGCAACGACCAGCACATGACCATTCAGGCGCTGGAGCCGGGCGTTCCGCAACCGGTGTGGGTACAAGCTGCAGCATTGGCCGCGCGCACTTCGGTGTTCATCTCGGCTGACGCCAGCCGTCCGACCCAGAGCGGCAGCCTGCCCGGCGTTGATCCGGCGCCGGCCAGCGAGCGCTTCACCCTGACCGAGCGTCAGTCGCTGCTCAACTACGGCATCGCCACCGCGTACTACGAAGGCGGTTACGTGCGCATCCAGCGCTCGATCACCACCTACCAGAAAAACGCTTACGGCCAAGCCGACAACTCGTACCTGGACAGCGAAACCATGCACCAGTCGGCGTTCATCGTACGTCGTCTGCAAAGCGTGATCACCAGCAAATACGGTCGCCACAAACTGGCCTCCGACGGCACCCGTTTCGGCGCCGGCCAGCCGATCGTCACCCCGGCGACCATTCGCGGTGAGCTGATCGCTCAGTACGCCAAGCTCGAACTCGAAGGCCACGTGGAAAACGCCGAGCTGTTCGCCGAGCACCTGATCGTCGAACGCGACGTGCAGGACCCGAGCCGCGTAAACGTGCTGTTCCCGCCTGATTACATCAACGGTCTGCGCGTGTTCGCACTGCTCAACCAGTTCCGTCTGCAGTACGACGACGTCGCCTGATCGGCCCGTTTGACACTGTGATTTCAGCCCACCTCGCGTGGGCTTTTTATTTGAAGGGAGTAACACCATGGGTCAACTGATTGCAGGCACCTGCTACGTCAAGGTCGACGGTGCACAACTGACTATCAATGGCGGCTGCGAAGCCCCGCTGATGGCCGTCAAACGCGAAACCGTCGTACCGGGTTTCTACAAGGAAACCGACATTGCGCCGTCGTTCAAGGTGACCGCGCTGCACACTGCCGACTTCCCGCTGAAGAAGCTGATCGAAGGCACCGACATCACCGTCACCTGCGAATTCAGCAACGGCAAAGTCTATGTGCTGGCCGGTGCGTACCTGGTCGAAGAGCCAGTCTCCAAAGGCGATGACGCCACCATCGAACTGAAATTCGAAGGCATCAAGGGGACCTGGCAATGAGCGGCGCCGTGAAGCTTCAAGTTGCGATCGAAGCTCACGGCGAGCCCCTGACCGAACTCGTCCTGCGCCGTCCGACGGTGCAGGAGGTGCGAGCGATCAAGGCGCTGCCGTACAAGATCGACAAGAGCGAAGAGGTCAGCCTCGACATGGACGTGGCGGCCAAATACATCGCCGTGTGCGCCGGCATTCCGCCGTCGTCGGTCAACCAGTTGGATCTGGCTGACCTCAACGCGCTGAGCTGGGCCGTTGCGAGTTTTTTCATGAGTGCGGCGTCGGAGCCATCACCGACCTGATTTCGGTCGCCTATGACCTGGCCTGGTTCTGGAAGGTTGACCCTGAACAGATGATGGCCAGGCCACTGGATGTGCTCCGCGAATCGCTGGAGCACGCGCAACGGATCAATGCGATGCAGCAGGTGCAGTGATGGCAGAAGAAACCAAAGCTAAAGCGTCGGTGCTGCTTACCGGCATCGACGAACTGTCACCCAAACTCGGCGCCCTGCGAGTGAAGGTCGATGACTTCAAGAAAAACCTCGAACAGACCGGCCTCGGCAAACTGGACATCAGCGGTCTGTTCAAGGGTGGCAGCGTGATTACGCCGTTCGTGGACGGCATCAAATCCGCCGCGGCCTTTCAGGGCAAGCTGGCCGAGGTCAACGAATCGGCGAAAGCCGTCGACCTGCCCACCGCGCCGAAGGCTGCCGCACAAAACATGAACGTGTTGAGCGCGTCCATGGAAAAGGTCTCCGCTGCGGTGGACGCCGCACTGGTGCCGGCGGTGGGCGCATTGGTGGTCGGGCTTGAGCCGATGCTGACCCAGGTCGGCAGCCTGCTGGCCGATAACCCGAAACTGGTTGAAGGCCTGGCGGCAGGGGCGATTGCGTTTTCCGCCATGCAGACCGCCGTCACTGGTATGACTCAGGTGATGGACGTCATGAGCATGGTGCTCAAGACCAATCCGATCATGCTGATCGCCATGGGCATTGCCGTGGCGGCGGGTCTGATCGTTGCCAACTGGACACCGATTTCCGCGTTCTTCACCGGATTGTGGGAGGGCGTAAAAAACGCCGGGGCGAGTGCAATGGCGACGTTGCGTTCGGTGCTCGACTGGCGGCCGCTGGAGGCAATGGCGGCGCTGTGGGAACCGGTCACGGGTTTCTTCTCGGGGATCTGGGACAAGGTCAAGGCTGTGACCGCGCCAGTGATCGACTTCTTCAAGTCGGTTTTCTCGTGGTCGCCCGCGGGCATGATCCTGGAAAACTGGGGGCCATTGACCGGTCTGTTTTCGGCGATCTGGGAATTGCTCAAGGCCTTGAGTGTGCCGGTGATTTCGTTCCTCAAGGGGCTGTTCGACTGGACACCACTGGGCATGATCATCAACAACTGGGGCGCGATCACCGGTTTCTTCGCCTCGATCTGGGCAGCGTTGCAACCGGCGGCGCAAGCCATCAAGGACTTCTTCGGCACCCTGTTCGACTATTCCCCGCTGGGGATGATCATCAACAACTGGGGCGCCATCGTGACGTTCTTCGAACCGATCTGGGCCACGCTGCAAGCCTCGGCACAGCAGGTCAAAAGCTTCTTCCAGAGCCTGTTCGAATGGTCGCCGCTGGAGCAGATCGCGCAGTACTGGCAGCCGATCAGCGAAGTGTTTTCGGCGCTGTGGGGCGTGGTGCAGGCATTGGCCGCGCCGGTGCTGGAGTTCTTGCACAACATGTTCGAATGGACTCCGTTGGGGCAGATCATCAAGAACTGGGGACCGATCACCGAATGGTTCGGCGAGCTATGGCAAAAGCTGCAAACTGTCATCGCACCGATCAAGGAACTGTTCGATGGCGGCTTCGCCGGGCTGATCGCCAAGGTCACCGGCAAGGTCGAAACTCTGACCGAAGCGCAACGCCAGACCAATGCCGAAGGCAAGGGTGAACTGGCGCCGGCCTTCTTCGGAGCCAGCCCGAAATCCGAGGGTGGCAGTGCGTTGCAGGGCGGTTCCTTGCCGCAGTCCTCCGGCGCACTGATCCAGCAAAGCGCTGTCAACAACCGCACGCAACTCGAAGGCGGCCTGACGGTTCGCTTCGAAAATGCGCCGGCGGGGTTGCGCACCGATCAACCGCAAACCAATCAACCGGGGCTGGCGCTCAGTTCGCGCATCGGCTATCGCTCGCTGTCGGCAGGAGGTTCCAATGAACTGGCGTGACCGTTTGTTGCCGGCATCCTTTCGGGGTGTCGGCTTCTGGATCGACCAGGCGAAAACCCCGGTCGGTCGCAAGGGGCAGTTGCACGAATACCCGCAACGCGATCTGCCGTTTTTCGAGGATCTCGGCCAGCAGGCCAAGACCCACGATCTGACGGCGTTCATCATCGGTGCCGATTGCCTGGAGCAGCGCGACAAGCTGCTCCAGGCGCTGGAACAGGGCAGCGGCGAACTGGTGCATCCGTGGCTGGGACGCTTGCAGGTCAAGGTCGGCGAGTGCGACATGACTCATACCCGCCAGGACGGCGGGATGGTGACCTTCACCCTGAAGTTTTACCCCGACCGGCCGCTGCCGTTTCCGACGGCGACAGTCAGCACGCAAAAAGTCCTGCTGATCAAGGCCGACGGATTGCTCGGTTCGGCGGTGGCGCGCTTCGAACAGGCGATGATCCTGATCAAGGCGGCGCGGATCGGCATCACCAATCTGCGCAACAGCCTCACCGGCGTGTACGACGTGATCAAGGAGCAACTCAAACCGCTGATCGCGCAGTACAAGCAGATCACCGAACTGGTCAGGGCCGTCAAGGAGCTGCCCAAGGAAGTGGCGGCGGAGTTCAAGGGTTTGCTCGGCGATATCAAGGAGCTGAAGGAATTCGCGAAGGAGGGCTACCGTGGCGTGATTGCCGACGTGTCCCAACAGATCGAAGCCATCCGCAAGGCCGACGCTCCGAAAATTACCACCGGCAAGGACACCACCGCTGCGGCGCAGGCCCTGGCCAATCTGGTGCAGGACACACTGATCGTCAAAGTGGCGCAGTGGGTGGCCTCGATGCCGGTGGCGTCGAGGCCGGTGAAACTCAACTCGACTCCTTCGCTGGACCAGCAATCGAAACAGCCGGTCAGCCGTCAGGAAGTGCCGGTCACGGATGACCTGCAAACGCTGCAAAAAGCGTTGAACGAAGTGCTGCAAATGGCTCAGGACAAGGCCGATCCCGCGCACTACCAGGCCATCGCCGATGTGAAGGAAGCGCTGATCGCGCACCTCAAGTCAGTGGCTTCGTCCGGTGTGCGACTGGTCAGCAAAACCTTCCAGGAAACCTTTCCGGCGGTGGTCGTGGCATACAAGCAGTTTGGCGATGCCACCCGTGTGACCGAGGTCATTCAGCGCAATGGTCTGGCTCATCCGGGGTATGCCCCCAACGAAGTCAAAGTCTCCGGGGAGTGAGCCATGAACGAGACTGACAACCGCGTCACGCTGACCGTCGGCAACATGGAATACGGCGGCTGGAAAAGCGTGCAGATCACCGCGGACCTGGAGCGCCAGTTCCGCACCTTCAAGCTGGACATCACCTGGCAATGGCCGGGGCAGACCGTGGATCAGCGGATCAAGGCCGGCGACCCGTGCGAAGTGCGGATCGGCAAGGATCTGGTGCTCACCGGGTATGTGTTCAAGGCCCCGATCAGCTATGACGGGCGGCAGATCAGCCTGAGCATCGAAGGCAGTTCCAAGACCCAGGATCTGGTGGATTGTGCGGCACGAAACAACCCTGGCCAATGGCAGGATCAGTCGCTGTTGAATATCGTCCAGGCCCTGGCCATGGAGTACGCGTTGATGGTGGTCAACGAAATTCCCGAGACCGCACGTCTGAGCAAACACACGATCGTCCCGGGTGAAACGGTGTTTCAGTCGATCGATCGTCTGCTCTCGCTGTACCGGGTGTTTTCCACCGATGACGCCGAAGGCCGGCTGGTGCTCGCCAAACCCGGCAGCGCCGGTCGCGCCAGTGACGCGCTGGAGCTGGGCAAGAACATTCTTTCGGCCAATGCGCCGATGGATTTCAGCCAGGTGTTTTCCGAGTACCGGGTGATCGGTCAGCAGAAGGGCAACGACAAGAAGAGCGGGGCGGCGGCCAGCGAAGTGGAATCGACGGCGGCCGACCTGAGCTTCAAACGCCGGCGCACCACGATCATCAACGAAGGCTCGCAGCTGACCTTCGAACTGGCCCAGCAACGGGCGCAATGGGAGAGCGCGACGCGCATGGGCCGGGCACTGACCACCACGTATCAGGTACAGGGCTGGCGTCAGTCCAACGGCGACCTGTGGCGTCACAACACCCTGGTGCGGGTCAAGGATCCGGTGCTCGGGTTCGATGAAGACATGCTGATTTCCAAGGTGACGTACTCGCTGTCGGCGCAAGGCTCGATCACCACCCTGCAAGTGGCGCCGCCGCATACCTTCGACGCGAACCCGACTCCCCCGAAAAAGACCTGAGCCCAAGTTCTGCAAACACCACCGGACACTGTGGGAGCGGGCTTGCCCGCGAAAGCTGTGGTGGCTGCAACACATCTTTGCCTGAACGACCGCCATCGCGGGCAAGCCCGCTCCCACAGGGTTTGCCAGTGTCTGGCCGAGGTCTAGAGGAAACCCTATGAGCCTACTGACACGCCTGCTGGCGCGCGGCACTGTCGTGCTCGCCAGTTCGGCCTCCAAGCTGCAATCGCTGCAAATGCGCCTCACCGCCGGTGAAGTGAACGACGACATGGAGCACTTCGAGCCCTACGGCTTCACCAGCCATCCGCTGGCCGGTGCCGAAGGCGTCGTAACGTTTTTGGGCGGCGACCGTTCCCACGCCATCGCTTTGGTAGTCGCCGATCGCCGTTATCGCCTGCAATCGCTGGCTGCTGGTGAAGTCGCGATCTACACCGACGAAGGCGACAGGATCCACTTCAAGCGCGGGCGGATCATCGACATCGAAACCTCCACCCTCAACATCCGCGCCAGCACCGCCGTGAACTTCGAGACGCCGGTGATCAACCAGAGCGGCAAGATCGTTTCCAAAGGCGATCAGTTGGCTGGCGGCATCAGCCAGATCAAGCACGTGCATGGCGGCGTGCAGAGCGGCAGCGGACAGACCGGTGCGCCGGCAGGAGGTCAATGATGCTCTTCAGTCAAAACCTCCATGCCGCACTGACCCGTGCTGTGCTGATCAGCCTGTTCACCTGGCGCCGCGCGGCCGACGACGATGCCCTCGACGACGAGGAACGCTACGGCTGGTGGGGCGACACCTTTCCCACCGTAGCCGACGACCGCATCGGTTCGCGGTTGTGGCTGCTGCGCCGGGTCAAGCTGACCCGACAGACCCAGATGGACGCCGAGTTCTATGCCCGCGAAGCCTTGCAATGGCTGATCGACGACGGCCATTGCAGCGCCATCGACATCATCAGCGAACGCCTCGACGCCCAGCGCCTGAACCTGCGTACGGTCCTGACCCTGGCCGACGGCGAACGTCTGGACATCAACCCCGAAAACAGTTGGCAGGTGATCTATGCCGTTTGAAACCCCTTCGCTGCCGGTGCTGATCAAGCGCACCCAAAGCGACCTGGCCGGCGATTCGCTGCGCCAGTCCGATGCGCAAGTCCTGGCCCGCACACTCGGCGGCGCCGCGTATGGCCTGTATGGCTACCTCGACTGGATTGCCGAGCAGATCCTGCCCGACACCGCCGATGAGTCGACCCTGGAACGCATCGCCGCGCTGCGCCTGAACCAGCCGCGCAAACCGGCGCAAGTGGCCACCGGCAACGTCAGCTTCAACGCGACGGCGGGCGCGGTGCTGGACGTCGATACGTTGCTGCAGTCGAGCGACGGTCGTACCTTCAAAGTCACCGCCGCCCGCACCACCGTCAATGGCGTCAACAGCACCAGCATCGCCGCGCTGGATGCCGGCAGCCTGGGCAATGCCGAGGCCGGTCTGGCGCTGACGCCGGTGCAGCCGATCACCGGTGTGGTTGGCAACAGCTTCGTGGTGATGGCGCCGGGGCTCAACGGCGGGGTGGCGCGCGAAAGCCTGGAGTCGCTGCGCTCGCGGGTGATTCGTTCCTATCGCGTCATCCCCCACGGCGGCTCGGCCAGCGACTACGAGACCTGGGCGCTGGAAGTGCCAGGCGTGACACGTGCATGGTGCCGTGGTGGCTTCCTCGGGCCGGGCACCGTGGGCGTGTACATCATGCGTGACGACGATCCGCAACCGGTGCCGAATGCCGATCAACTGGCCGAAGTGCAGGCCCACATCGAACCGCTGCGCCCGGTGACCGCCGAAGTGCATGTGCTCCCACCGGTGCAGAAGCCGGTGACCTATCAGTTGAAGCTGACGCCCGATACCACCGCCGTGCGCGCCGCGGTCGAAACCCAGCTGCGCGATCTGCATAACCGCGAGGCCGACCTCGGCGCGGATCTGTTGATCAGCCATATCCGCGAAGCAATCAGCAGCGCAGCGGGTGAGACCGATCACGTGCTTTCGGCCCCGGTGGCGAACGTAGCCGCGGGTGACAGCGAGCTGCTGACCTTCGGAGGTTGCGTATGGGGGGCATAAGAACCGCCGCGCAATACCAGGCGCAATTGCGCGCCTTGCTGCCCAGCGGTCCGGCGTGGGATCCGGAGCGGGTGCCGGAGCTCGATGAAGTGCTGCAAGGCGTCGCCGTCGAACTGGCACGCCTCGACGCCCGCGCCGCCGATCTGCTCAACGAGATGGACCCTGCCGGTGTCAGCGAACTGGTGCCTGACTGGGAGCAGGTGATGAACCTGCCCGACCCGTGCCTGGGCGCCACACCGCTGTTCGACGACCGTCGCCTCGCTGTGCGCCGCCGCTTGCTGGCGGTCGGCAGCCAGGCCGTCGGCTACTACCTGGAAATCGCCAAGAGCCAGGGTTACCCCAACGCCACCATCACCGAACTCGAAGCCCCGCGCATGGGGCGTTCGCGCTTCGGCGCGGCGCACTGGGGGACCTGGGAAGCGCAGTTCATGTGGACGCTCAACACTGGCGGCCGACTGCTGCTCGGCCGGCGCTTCGGTGCGAGTTACTGGGGCGAACGCTTCGGCGTGAACCCGGGCTCGGCGCTCGAATGCATGATCCACCGGGCGGCACCGGCGCACACCAAGGTGCACATCAATTATGACTAGAAAGGAGTGATGGGATGGATTATCCCAAGAGTGTGCCCAGCGCCGGTCTGGTGAATGGGAAGTTTGTGGATGAAAACCCGATGACCGGGACGCCGGGATCGTTGATTCCGGCAGACTGGGGCAACGGTGTCACGCTGGAAATTCTCAACGTGATCAAGGCCGGGGATCTGAACCCGGACGAGAAGAAATACGACCAGCTGTTGCAGGCGATCCAGAGTGTTTCGGCCAAGGGCTGGAATCAGGATCTGGCATTGCCGCTGGCGGCATTGCCGCTTCCAACCGTCGCTACACCGGATGCGCGAATGTCGATCACACCGGCTGCCGCTTCGACCAGTGGCGGTCGGGTGTCGGTGCCGGCGGGTGTTTACGTCAGCATCGGTCAGGAAGTGGTGGCGGGGCAGTTGGGACGTTCGCGGACGTTCACCACTCAGGCCTGGAGCAGCGCCGATCTGTTGCCGAGTTCGGGTTACTTTCTGCGGGCGCAGGTGGTGAGTGGTGCACTGACGTTCTACATGCAGCGCGGGACGATTTACGACGTGACGCCCGACACTCTGAAGGGCACGGTCAATGGTGCTGCAGGCGGTGGTTTCCAGAGTTCGGTGCTGGACATGTGCCTGGCCTGGGTGGTGACTGGCGCGCCGGGCTCCGTTCCGGTAGTGCGTGCGATCTACAACCGGGCGCGTCTGACCTGGACGCAGACGGTCAATGGCACCGGTGCGGTGTTTTTGCCACTGGATCCGCATGCACGTGCTGCACGGTTGATCGTGGGTAACCCGACGCCTTCCTCGACCGCTGTCACCACTATGGCTTTCCCTGGCACGGGATGGTCCGGTGGCAACTACTGCTATCTGTCACCTACTGCGACGACCAGTGCCAACAACGCTACCGGCTGGAATCCGGCGACGTTGTATCCATGCGTGCTGTTTACCAACAACGTTCTCAATGACGTTACGGTGTCGACCCTGGCCGCCAGTTTCGACCATATGCAATTGCGCTCGCTCTGGCAGAGCTTCCAGGCTGAACACACGCTGGGGCAAACCATAGCCGATAGCGATGAGTTGTTGTTAAGCATGGGCATCAAAAACCATCCGCAAACCGACTACAGCGTCGGTATTCCGATCAACTTTTCTGATGCTGTGAACGTGCAGCTGTCGTGGGAGCTCATTCGATGATCGTCATTCAGGAACTCCATCAGATCGATGGAGAGTTGCTTCCTGCGCAGCCGTCCGCCACCCATGACTGGGACGGTGAACAATGGGTCGTCAACCCTGAGAAAGTCGCGCTGCTGGAACAACAGGAAACCGCACGCCTCTTTGCCCGGGTCGATGCTGCCGCCGACAGTGCGCGCAGCGTGTTGGCCGGTGATCCGCTCAAGGCTTTGGAGTACGCCCAGGCAGCCATTGACGCTCAGGCCTTTCAGGACGCCGGTTATCCGAAGAAGGAAGTGCCGCTGTCCGTGGCCGCGTGGGTCGCCAAAGGCAGGTCTGCGAAACAGGCGGCCGAGCAGATCCTCGACAAGGCTGCTCAGGTCAGCGACAGCCTGCTGACCCTGCGCACCTTGCGCCTGAAGGCCAAGACCCGGATCCGTGAGTACGCCAGCAAAAATCAGCTGCAACAGGCGCGTGCCGCCACGGACGAAGTGCTGCTGGCCATTCGTGGACTGACGGACAACGCCAACCCGTAATCGCATCCCGCCTCACCCAAGCCCACGTCACCGTGGGCTTTTTATTTTCAGGAACAGAAGCGTTTGCGCCGTTGCGAAAGCCTTCGCGCCGCGACGTTTCATTTGTCATGACAGAGGAACGAACATCCCATGGATTATCCAAAAAGCGTCCCCAGCGTCGGCCTGGTCGACGGCCGCTTCGTCGATGAAAACCCGGTGGCAGGCACGCCGGGTTCTTTGATTCCGGCGGTGTGGGGCAACAGCGTTACACAAGAAATTCTCAACGTGATCGGCGGTGCCGGAATGACGGCCAACGAGGTCGATACCGGCCAGTTGTTCAAAGCCATTCAATCGATCATCGGTGCCGCCAGCCCAATGCGTTCGGTGGTGACACGGCTTGCCGCTTCGAAGGCACTGATTGATCAGGAACTCGGTCTGGTACTGATCGATGGCAGCCCCGGTGCCACGACGATCACCTTGCCCGGCGCCACTGTCGGACTGGGTGTGCGCGACGTGATTGTTCGTCGTGTCGACAACAGCGGCAATCGAATGGTGGTGCAGGCATCCGGAACCGACCGGATCCGTTTTCATACGCATTTGTCTGCGAGCGGTTACCCGTTTCTGGTGCTGATGGGCGGCGGTGACTGGTGGCATTTGCGTAGCGACGGCGCTGGAAGCTGGTGGCCAGTCGGTCGCTTCGACAACACCCCCCTTGGACGGCCGTTTTTCGAGACGACCACGTTGCTCAGCCCCGGTGGTTACGGCGCGCTCAACGGCACGGTCATGAAGCGTACCGAGTGGCCGTGGCTGTGGGATCACGCCCAGCTCTCCGGAATGCTGGGCACTGAAGCGGCGCGTGCAGGCAACGAAGGTAAATGGACTTCGGGCGACGGCGCGGCGACCTTCCGTGGCCCGGAAGGGCGAGGCGAGTTTCTGCGAGTGCTGGACGAGGGCCGGGGCGTGGACGCGGCACGGGCCATGGGTTCCTTTCAGGGCGGTTCGATTCACTCCTACGCCCAAGGCGCAAATGGTAGCGGTGCGGTCGGAGCGTATTGGTCGGACAGTCTGACCGGCTTCGGTGCCGAAACCCGTGAAGAACCGCAATACGTATCCGGGCTACTCAATGGCGGCCCCATTTTCCCTGCCAATACGACTTACCAGCGTGATGCTGCCAATACCCTGCTGCTGGCCTTCAAGTCCCGCCCCCGCAACATCGCCTATCCCGGCCGTATCAAACTCATCTGAGGTACCTATGTTCAATTATCTGTTTGATGGCTCGGGCGCCTTGTCCGGGCCTGTCGAGTTTTTCGTGACACCAGGTATCGGTATTCAACTGCCCAGTAACGCAGTCCAGTTGTCGTTCGAATTGCCTGAACTGGAAAGCGGTCACGCCTGGGCGCTGATCAATGGAGTACCGCGAGAGGTGATTGACCGACGTGGTCTGGTCTATCGCAAGGACGGCGGCGCGCAACAGATCTGGAATGAGTTGGGCGAGTTGCCCGACACCCTGACGGCGCAACCCTGGCCCGGAGAGTTCCATGTGTGGCGCGACAACGCCTGGCAACTGGATGCGCAAGTCCGTCTGGCCAGTATCAGCCAACAGGCCAGGGAGACGCGTGACGCGCTGCTGCGTGACGCTGTCCTGCGCATTGCGCCTCTGCAATACGCCGAAGACATCGGCGATGCCAGCCACGAAGAGCAACTGCAGTTGCTCGAATGGAAGCTCTACAGCGTGGAACTGAACCGTATCGAAAAACAGACTGGTTTCCCCGTGGAAATCACCTGGCCCGTTGTGCCCGGCACAACGGTGAATATCTGATTTCCACACAGGGAGAAGTGCAATGGACTATCCAAACAGCGTCCCGAGCGCCGGCCTGGTCAATGGCCGGTTTGTTGATGAAGACCTGATCACAGGTAAACCGGGATCGTTGATTCCAGCCAGTTGGGGCAACGGTGTTACACAGGAAATTCTGAGTGTTGTGCGTGCCGGCGGTCTGACGCCGAGCGAGGCGTCAAATACGCAATTGCTGGGGGCACTTCGCAGCTCTCAACTGTTCCAGACGGCTGCGCCATTCGATGTCAGTCGTTCTGCGGCGACGTCCGAGTTTGTCCAGCGCGCACTTGGCAACTATGCCGGCGCGCGCGGTGTGTCTGCGGCCACACAACTGACGGCCGCGGATGTCGGATGTTCAATCGGCCTGGGCGGCAACTCGGCATACACCGTGACCTTGCCGGACATCCTCAACTTGCCCAACGGCGCGACGATCGGCTTTCACTGTCGCAGCAACGCAGCGATCACCATTGCCTGCATGGGCAATACGCAAATAAGTCCGCAAGGCGCCTATCTGAGCTCGATTGTGATGAACAGCGGCGAGAGTGCCAACGTTGTCAAAGAGAACGGTATCTGGACGGTTTACGGCACGGCCAGTCTGAAATATGCAGCGCTGTTTTCCGGCTGGTCTGGTAACCCTGGATACCAGAAACACGCCAGTGGAAACATCGATCAATGGGGATTCGGTACTACCGATGCCAATGGTGAAATGTGGGTCAGTTTCCCGATTTCCTTCCCGAATGCGTTTTTCTCGTGTGTCGCCACTCATGTTGGCGGTGACGGCGCCATGGTCATTGTTATCGGCGGCTCGGCCACCAAACAAGGCGTTCGCTTGAAAGTACGCAACGCGCTCAACCAGGTCGCGGCTGGCTGGACCGTATTTTATTTTGCCAAGGGCTATTAAATGAACGACTTCAACGTTTTATTCAGTGCACGTACCCGAGGGGTTTATGTGCCGGGAATCAATTCGTCGGACATTCCGGACGACGTCATCGAAATTCCCAAGGCCTACTGGATTTCATTGCTCCAGCAACTGGCGGTCACTGCGAAAGTCATCGGTGTGGATGCGCAAACCGGTTATCCGATACTGGTCGATCCGCCGCCTCCTTCGGCAGAACAGGCGGGCGAAACCGAACGCAATTGGCGAACCGCACAACTGGCAGCCACCGATGGCCTGGTGGCCCGCGACCGCGATGAGCTGGAGGACGGCGGGGGCACCACGCTGACCACCGAGCAATATGCCGAACTGCAAGCGTTTCGGCGTGCATTGCGGGACTGGCCACAGGCTTCGTTTTTCCCGTTCAGCGAGCATCGTCCAGTGGCGCCGCGCTGGTTGGCAACGGCACTTTGAGTCGGCTGTATTCCACAAGGATCCTGGCGCGGAAAACTCCGGAAAGAAATGGCTGGCAGGCCCTGGTCTCCAGTCATGATTCAATCGCAGCACATCCAGGGAGGATCAAGCATTATGCAAATTACTGAAGACAACTTACTCAACATCATGCCCAACGCCCGCCGACAAGCGGGCGTTTTTGTTTCACCGCTCAACGACGCCATGGCCCGCCATCGCATCGACACGCCCAAGCGCATCGCCGCATTTCTCGCCCAGGTCGGGCATGAGTCCGGCCAATTGCAGTACGTGCGTGAACTTGGCAACAACCAATACCTGAGCAAGTACGACACCGGTACGCTGGCCTTGCGTCTAGGCAACACGCCCGAGGCCGATGGTGACGGGCAGAAGTATCGCGGTCGCGGGCTGATCCAGATCACCGGCCGCACCAACTATCGCCAGTGCAGTCTTGGACTGTTCGGCGATGAGCGGCTGCTGTCCTTGCCCGAACTGCTGGAGCAACCGCAGTGGGCGGCCGAGTCTGCCGCCTGGTTCTGGGAGCAGAACGGTTTGAATGATCTGGCCGACCGTGACCAGTTCAACAGCATCACCCGGCGTATCAACGGCGGGTTGAACGGTTTGCAGGATCGGCTGGAGCTTTGGGGGCGGGCGAGGGCGGTGTTATGCCTGCCTTCAGTCTGAGTATCGGGCGGCTGATCGGCCTGATGTTGCTGGCAGCGGGGGCGGCGGCGCTGACCTGGCAATTCCAGGACTGGCGCTATGGCCGCCAACTGGCCGAGCAGGCGCGGCTGCACGCCGAAACCCTCAATCAAATGACCCAGGCGGCCGCCACCGCGCAACAGGCCGAGCAGGACAAGCGTCTGGCCCTGGAGCAACGGCTCGCGGCCAGCGAACAAACCCATTATCGAGCACTGAACGATGCCCAACGTGATCAGGATCGCCTGCGCGATCGTCTTGCCACTGCTGATCTGCGCCTGTCAGTCCTCATCGACGCAGGCGACGCTGCCCAAGGCTGTGGTGTGCCAGCCGCCTCCGGCACCGGCGGCGTGGATCATGCAACCGTACGCGCCCGACTTGACCCGGCGCATGCTCAACGAATTGTCGCCATCACCGGTGAAGGCGACCGCGGACTGATTGCCCTTCAGGCTTGTCAGGCCTATATCAGAGCGCTGGCGCCTGCACATTTTGAATGAGTCTGTGTATTGAAAGCGCAACCGGCTCGTGTACGGTGGTAGCCATTCCACCTGATCTGGAGAGCGCCGTGAAAGATCTCACCCAACTGGCGGCCGAACTTGGCCGACGCTTGCAGTTGCTCAATGCCCACGTCACCACGGCCGAGTCTTGCACCGGCGGCGGCATCGCCGAAGCGATCACCCGGATTCCGGGGAGTTCGGCATGGTTCGAGGCCGGTTATGTGACCTACTCCAACCGTCAGAAAACCCAGCAACTGAACGTCCCCACGGAACTGTTCGGCACGGTGGGCGCCGTCAGTCGCGAGGTGGTCGAGGCGATGGTGCGCGGTGCGCAGAAACACAGCCGTGCGCGTTTCGCCGTGGCGGTCAGCGGTATCGCCGGGCCGGATGGCGGTTCACCGAACAAACCGGTGGGCACGGTGTGGCTGGCCTGGGGTGTCGGCGACGCGGTTTCCAGCGAGGTGCAGCACTTCCCCGGCAACCGCGATGAAGTCCGCCGACAAACGGTGAAGGCCGCGCTAGAGGGGCTCCTGCGACTAGCGGCACGAGAAATCGAAAATCAGGGGTAGGCGATCCGCGAACGCTGTGGAATAATACTGGCTACTTATACAGGTGTTGGCCGTCAGGCCTTATTGATTACGTGAGGACTTTAATGGACGACAACAAGAAGAAAGCCTTGGCTGCGGCCCTGGGTCAGATCGAACGTCAATTCGGCAAGGGTGCCGTAATGCGTATGGGCGATCAGGATCGTCAGGCGATCCCGGCTATCTCCACCGGCTCTCTGGGTCTGGACATCGCGCTCGGCATCGGCGGTCTGCCAAAAGGCCGTATTGTTGAAATCTACGGTCCTGAATCTTCTGGTAAAACCACACTGACGCTGTCCGTGATCGCCCAGGCCCAGAAGGCCGGCGCGACCTGCGCATTCGTCGACGCCGAACACGCCCTCGACCCTGAGTACGCCGGCAAACTGGGCGTCAACGTCGATGACCTGCTGGTTTCCCAGCCGGACACCGGTGAGCAGGCCCTGGAAATCACCGACATGCTGGTGCGCTCCAACGCCGTTGACGTGATCATCGTCGACTCCGTGGCTGCACTGGTGCCGAAGGCTGAAATCGAAGGCGAAATGGGTGACATGCACGTGGGCCTGCAAGCCCGTCTGATGTCCCAGGCGCTGCGTAAAATCACCGGTAACATCAAGAACGCCAACTGCCTGGTGATCTTCATCAACCAGATCCGCATGAAGATCGGCGTGATGTTCGGCAGCCCGGAAACCACCACCGGTGGTAACGCGCTGAAGTTCTACGCTTCGGTTCGTCTCGACATCCGCCGTACCGGCGCGGTGAAGGAAGGCGACGAAGTGGTCGGTAGCGAAACCCGCGTCAAGGTTGTGAAGAACAAGGTGGCTTCGCCGTTCCGTCAGGCCGAGTTCCAGATTCTTTACGGCAAGGGTATCTACCTGAACGGCGAGATGATCGACCTTGGCGTGCTGCACGGTTTCGTCGAGAAGTCCGGCGCCTGGTATGCCTACGAAGGCACCAAGATCGGTCAGGGCAAGGCCAACTCGGCCAAGTTCCTGGCAGACAACCCGGAAGTCGCGGCCAAGCTCGAGAAGCAACTGCGTGACAAACTGCTGTCGCCAGCCGTGATCGCCGACTCCAAGGCTTCTGCGGTCAAAGAGACCGAAGATGACCTGGCTGACGCTGACATCTGATTGCACCGATGACAACCGCCGTACTCGATACCCTCGTCGCGGTGCGGCGAACCGCAATGGACCTGCTCGCTCGCCGCGAGCACGGTCGAGTCGAGCTGACGCGTAAGCTGCGTCAGCGCGGCGCCCCACCCGAGATGATCGAAACAGCCCTCGACCGCTTGACGGAAGAAGGGCTGCTTTCCGAAGCCCGTTATCTGGAAAGCTTTGTTTCTTACCGCGCCCGTTCAGGTTATGGCCCGTTACGGATTCGTGAGGAACTCAGCCAGCGCGGCTTGCAGCGTGCCGATATCGAACTTGCCTTGCGCGAGAGCGGTATCAGTTGGCAAGAACAGCTAACGGACACTTGGCAACGTAAGTTCTCCGGACAGCTTCCCGTCGACGCCAAGGAGCGAGCCAGGCAAGGTCGGTTTCTGGCGTACCGGGGGTTCTCGATGGAGATGATCAACCGCTTGTTCAGCGGCAGAGGGATGGACGATTAAATCGGCTCCAGCTTCAATCAAAAAATAAAAAAAACGGCCCGCTATTTCGATAGCGGGCCGTTTTTTTTGCCTTCAGATTACCTTCGACGGTTCGCGGCTGTGTTGTGTCGTTTGTGGCCTGGAATGGGCCCAGTTTTCCGGCAGGTTGATGAAGTCCACCAGTTCACGCAGGCGCCCGTGATCTCGGGCGTTGAAGGTGAAGGCCAGTCGCGTCAGATGGCTGAACCGGGCCTCGTCCTGTTCCTCGCCGCTGTAGGCGTGTTGATGAAACTGGTCACTCAGGCACAGATCGGCGAAGGCTTCCTGCATGTGATCGAGTGCCTGGTCGCTGAGTTTGTGGTTCATGCGAATCACGAATTGCCGCTTGAGCCAGCGGCTGGAGTGGAAGTTGCTGTAGAACTGGTTGATTTGCTCCACCGCCTCTTCAACGCTGTAGACCAGCCGCATCAGTTTCAGGTCGGTTGGCAGGATGTAGCGGTTTTCCTCCAGTTGATGACGGATGAAATCCAGCGCGCCTTGCCAGAACGTGCCACCTGACGCGTCCAGTAGTACCACCGGTACCAGGGGGCTTTTGCCGGTCTGGATCAGGGTCAGTACTTCCAGTGCTTCATCCAGCGTGCCGAAACCGCCGGGGCACAGCACCAGGGCATCGGCTTCCTTGACGAAGAACAGTTTGCGCGTGAAGAAAAAGTGGAAGGGTAACAAGTTCCCAGTACCGTTCACGGTAGGGTTGGCGTGCTGTTCGAAGGGCAGGGTGATGTTGAACCCGAGGCTGTGATCGCGACCGGCCCCTTCATGCGCCGCGGCCATGATTCCACCACCGGCACCGGTGATGACCATCATGTCTGATCTGGCCAGTGCTGCGCCCAGTTCACGAGCCATGGCGTACAGCGGATGCTCGACGGGCGTGCGCGCCGAGCCGAACACCGTGACCTTGCGCCGGCCCTTGAACTGTTCGAGCGTTCGAAACGCTTGCTCCAGCTCACGCAGGGCTTGCAAGGTGATCTTGGCATTCCAGCGGTTGTGATCTTCCTGGGCCATGCGCAGCACGGTCAGGATCATGTCGCGGTAGATGGGGATGTTCGGACTATTGGGAGAAACCAGGTTGAGTTGTTCTTCGACCTTGCCGGTGAGGTCGTGGCCGCTTTCCTGAAAATGACGGCTGAGCAGGTCATTCGGTTGGTAAGGCATGCAACTTCTCCTTCTGCACAGAGCCTTCGGCCCTGACGTGCGGCGTCAGTGCCGCGCTGCAAGAAAACAAACATCCGGCAGCTCCTTTCCTGCCGTCGAAAAGATGAACGGGAATACTTTGAATCTAGACCTTCAAAGCATTTTTCGCTCATTGAGCATTGCGCCGCAAAGTCTTTCCTGGCAACTGCTTATTGTCGCTTTGCGAAGTGTTTTCACCGCTCGTCTGATGCCACGTCGAGGGCTGAATGCTCTGATTTACTAAGTTAAAGGCGCCGTACGACAACTTTGCGTCAACGACCGTACGCAAGGTGCACGCACTTCAAGGATTTGCGGGTGGCAAGGAGGCGGGACACATGACCAGAGTCATTCTGGAGATCGATACGCAGCTGTATCGAATGCTGAAAGCATCGGCCGAGACCAATCATGTGAGTCTCGAAGAGGAGTGCTGCCGGCGCTTGTCGGGAGGGGATCGCCGTTCGCGTTATCTGCAGGCCTTGCTGGCCGAACTGCGCGCCGAGGATGAACAGCGGCGCGCCAATTCCAGATAGTTACTTTTCCGCAGCGTTACTTTTTCTTGGCCGGGGCAGCTTTCGGGCAATCCGATTCCTGATAGCTGGCGGAGCCGATTGCCTTGTTGGTCTTCACTTCGCTGAAGTCGTAACGCATCACGGCACCCTTGGCCATCAGCTTGCGGTACGACGGGTTGTTGCAGACCGAAGCGCCCAGCTGGAAGTACACAGCCTTTGGATCGGCGCGCATCTTTTCAGCATGGCTTGCCTGAACGCTCAGGTGGTTGATCAGCGTGGTGCCTTCGACGGTGTAACCCTGATCGAGGATGTCTTCGTTGATTGCTCGTGGCGTACCGGCACTGCTTTGAGCGGCGACGTTTTGCAGTTCCTTGTTCAGGTTCTGCTCTTTCAGGGACGCAGCCTGTGCGCTGAAGGACAATGCAAGCGCAATGGCCGCGGTAGGAACGATAAGGCGCAGCATGAAACTCTCCTGATTCAGTGACTGGTGGTTCGACCAGCCCCGTGGCTGTGCGTTCAGTGGCGGCGAATTATAGGGGAGCCGGTCGGGAGGGTACAGGCTTGTGCCCGGCGCTCTGATAAACTGCCGGCCTTTATTGCCTTGCCGAGAGTTGTTCGTGTCGAGTTTTTCTGTCAGTCGGCGTCGTCCGCAATGAACCATGCCCCCAACGCCGTGGCCCGCTTGCGCGATCAGCGCGAGGATGAGGGTATCAAGCCGATCCAGGCCCGTGGCTTTCGCTCCGAACGGTGCCGTGACTGCCGGGTCATCATCAGTCATTGCCTGTGCGCCTGGCGCCCGACCGTTGAAACCCGCTCCGGTGTCTGCCTGATCATGACCGGCAAGGAAGTGTTCAAGCCAAGCAACACCGGCTGGTTGATCGCCGATATCGTGCGGGACAATCACGCCTTCATCTGGTCGCGAACCGAACCCGACGAGCAACTGCTGGCGCTGCTGAACGACCCGCAATGGCAGCCTTATCTGGTGTTTCCCGGCGAGTACGTCGAGCCTTCGCGGGTCACCAACACCGTGAATCTCGATAGCAGCAAGCGACCACTGTTCATTCTGCTGGACGCCACCTGGACCGAGGCGCGCAAGATCTTCCGCAAGAGTCCGTACTTCGATCGCCTGCCGATCCTCAGTCTGTTGCCCGACAAACTGTCGCGATATCGTCTGCGCCGCTCGACCCGCAGCGAGCATCTGTGCACCGCCGAAGTGGCGGCGCTGTGCCTGGAACTGGCGGGCGATACGGATGCCGCATCGGCCCTGGATGCCTATTTCGACGTGTTCAGCCAGCATTATCTGGGCGCCAAACAGCAGCTTGATGTGAATGTGTCGACGCCGGCCCATGCCGAGTTGCTGCCGTTCATTCAAAACGCGCAGCCGGTGCCCGTCTGATACTGGCCCATACTGCTAAAGCAGTGGCCGTGTTGCTTGACCACCCCGGCTTCGCTGGGCATGCTTGGCGCCGATTGGGGTGCGGCCAAGGTTTGAAACGCCGTTTTTGTCCGTGATTGGCGTTGAACGTGCCCCTGTGGATGCCGCTGCAAAAGCGTCGGCATCTTGAGTTGCCTTGGTGAGACTCGAATGCATCGGGTCTGCCATCAAAAACAGGATCATTTGAAAAATGGCCACATACGACATCCTGATTGCCGATGATCACCCTCTTTTTCGTAGCGCACTGCATCAAGCGGTGACGCTGGGCCTCGGCCCGGATGTGCGTCTGGTGGAAGTGGCGAGTATTGCCGAGCTGGAAGCCCGTCTGACCGAGAAGGCTGACTGGGATCTGGTGCTGCTGGATCTGAACATGCCGGGCGCCTTCGGGTTCTCCGGACTGGTGATGTTGCGCGGGCAGTACCCGCAGATTCCGGTGGTGATGGTTTCGGCGCAGGAAGAAGCTTCGGTGATGGTCAAATCGCGGGAATTCGGTGCCAGCGGTTTCATTCCCAAGTCGAGCGACTTGAGTGTGATTCAGGAAGCCGTGCGCAAAGTACTGGACGGCGACGTGTTCTGGCCGCCACAGGCATTCGAAGCCGTCAGCGTATCGGACGAAGCCAAAGCCGCCAGCGATGGCCTGGCAAGCCTGACGCCCCAGCAGTTCCGGGTGCTGACCATGGTCTGCGAAGGTCTGCTCAACAAGCAGATTGCCTATGAGTTGAGCGTGTCGGAAGCGACCATCAAGGCCCACGTCACGGCGATTTTTCGCAAGCTGAATGTGCGGACCCGGACTCAGGCGGCTTTACTCTTGCAACAACTTGAGTCAATTCCGAGCCAGTAATATCTGGCGTCTTCACGCTTTTTTGACTTTCGTTGATCTAGCTTCCCCACTCCTTTTTGGTCGGTTATCTACTTTATGTCACCTTTCAAGGGCCAGACGGGCCTGAAACGCATCCTCAACGCTTCCGGTTACTCGCTGGACGGTTTGCGCGCAGCCTTCACCGGCGAGGCGGCGTTCCGTCAGTTGGTGCTGCTGAACGTGGTGCTGATTCCACTGACGTTTTTCCTGAATGTCAGCCGTGTCGAGCAGGCGCTGCTGATCGCCGTGTGCCTGCTGGCGCTGATCGTCGAACTGCTGAACTCCGCGGTGGAGGCGGCCATCGACCGCATTTCCCTGGAGCTGCACCCTCTGTCCAAGAACGCCAAGGACATGGGCAGCGCCGCGCAATTCGTGGCACTGAGCATGATTGCCCTGGTGTGGGCGGTGATTCTGCTTTAAGCGATAGTCGGCAGGACGATCTCGTCGCTGCGCTGGACCCCGGCGGTGAAGGCGCGGCACAGCTCGAGAAACTCGCGCATGGCGGAGGTCTGGTACTTCTGTTTGTGCCAGATGAAGTAGAACTGCCGCGCCAGATCCAGATCCGGCGTCTCCACGGGCACCAGGCTGCCGCGTCGGAAAGCGTCACGCAGCGCCAGACGCGAAATGCAACCGATCCCCAGACCTGACTCCACCGCGCGCTTGATCGCTTCGGTGTGCTCCAGTTCCAGACGAATGTTCAGCGCACTGCGATGGTGACGCATGGCCTGATCAAAGGTCAGGCGCGTGCCGGAGCCTTGTTCGCGCAGAATCCACGCTTCATGCGTCAACTCTTCCATGGTCGCACTGCCGCGTTTGGCCAGTGGATGCTGCGGGGCGCAGAACACCACCAGTTCATCCTCGACCCAGCTTTGCACTTCGATGTCCGGGTGGCTGCAATCGCCCTCGATTAGACCCAGATCAATTTCGTAATGCGCTACTTGTTGCACGATATTGGCAGTGTTCTGCACGTGCAGCTTCACCTGGCTTTCCGGGTGACGCTGCATGAAACCGCCGATCAGCAGCGTGGCCAGGTAATTGCCGATGGTCAGGGTCGCGCCCACCGAAAGCGAACCGAAACCGGATTTGCCGTTGAGCAGGTCCTCGATTTCCTTGGCCTGATCGAGCAGGGCCACCGCTTGCGGCAACAATTGTTTGCCGAGGGCGTTGAGGCTCAGGCGTTTGCCCGCGCGATCGAACAACTGGCAGCTGGATTGGCGCTCAAGTTCGGTGATCGATGTACTGGCAGCCGATTGCGACAGGTTAAGCAGACCCGCAGCACGGGACACGCTTTCCTGCTGGGCGACGGCGACGAAGACTTGCAGTTGACGAAGAGTAAATCGCATATCGATATAACCGATAACCCTTATCTTAATAATCCAGTTAACAGATATTGTCGGCGCTATTAGAATGCGATGCAATTGCGCACCGTCGGCATTCTTCAAGACCAGCCGGGCAGGCGCAGATCAATCTCCAGGAGTCCCACGTACATGAGCAACATGAACCACGAGCGTGTCCTCAGTGTTCATCACTGGAACGACACTCTGTTCAGCTTCAAGTGCACCCGCGATCCGGGCCTGCGCTTCGAGAACGGTCAGTTCGTGATGATCGGCCTGCAACAGCCAAACGGCCGCCCGCTTATGCGTGCTTACTCGATCGCCAGCCCGAACTGGGAAGAGCATCTCGAGTTCTTCAGCATCAAGGTACAGGACGGTCCACTGACCTCCCAGCTGCAGCACCTGAAGGAAGGCGACGAGATCATCATCTCGAAGAAGCCAACCGGCACCCTGGTGCTGGACGACCTGAACCCGGGCAAGCATTTGTATCTGCTGAGCACCGGCACCGGTCTGGCGCCGTTCATGAGCGTGATCCAGGACCCGGAAACCTACGAGCGCTTCGAGAAAGTGATCCTGGTTCACGGTGTTCGTTACGTCAACGAAGTCGCCTACCGCGAATTCATCACCGAGCACCTGCCGCAGAACGAGTTCTTCGGCGAGGCGCTGCGTGACAAGCTGATCTACTACCCGACCGTGACCCGTGAACCGTTCGAGAATCAGGGCCGTCTGACCGACCTGATGCGCAGCGGCAAGCTGTTCAGCGACATCGGCCTGCCACCGATCAACCCGCAGGACGACCGCGCGATGATCTGCGGCAGCCCGAGCATGCTCGACGAGACCAGCGAAGTGCTCGACAGCTTTGGCCTGAAGATCTCGGCCCGTATGCGCGAGCCGGGTGATTACCTGATCGAGCGTGCGTTCGTCGAGAAGTAAGCACATTCAAATCTGTGGGAGCGAGCTTGCTCGCGAATAAGGTAGAACATTCAGCAGTTATGTTGACTGACACGCCGCCTTCGCGAGCAAGCTCGCTCCCACACAAGAAAGCCCGCGTTGCCTGAGAAGGCAGCGCGGGCTTTTTCGTTTCCGGGGATTAGGCTTTGGCGGGGATGACTTCCAGGACGCGGATCTGCTCCGGCGTCGGATAGTGCCAGCGCACGTCCAGATCCCAGAACTGCGCGCCGTATTCGCGTTCAGGCGCGGGCGTCTGATACGCCGGACGCGGATCCTGGGCCAGGCATTGTTCGATCAGCTCGACCAAAGGCTCGGCAAGGCGCTGAGCGTGGGTGTGCGCCTGTTGCAGCGCCGCGTCCGCCCACTGCACGTCGATCAGTTGCGGCGCGGCACTGGCGATGCTGTTGGAGGCGTCAGCGATTATATCGGCGTAAGGCACGTAGGGTTTGATGTCGAGGATCGGCGTCCCGTCCAGCAGGTCGATGCCGGAGATGAACAGGCGATTGGCCTCGACTTTGTCCAGCTTCACCACCGACTGACCGATGCCGTTTGGCCGATGCGTGGCGCGAGTGGCGAATACGCCCATGGACTTGTTGCCGCCAAGGCGCGGAGGGCGGACTTTGAGGCGCGGCTTGTCTTCCAGCGCCTGATGGAACAGGAACAACAGCCAGACATGACTGACCTGCTCCAGCCCTTGCACAGCATCGCCCTGATCGAACGGCGCCACCAGTTCCAGCACGCCACGGGCGGCGGGGGCCAGTTGCGGCTGGCGCGGGATGGCGAACTTCTCCTTGAAGCAGGAGCGGACGAAGCCGATGGGGGAGACGCTGTAAGTCATGATTTGCATTCGAAGCGGAGCAGGGCGGCCATGATAACCCGGCAGGCTTCAAGTCTGGTGGTGGCAGGACTTTCGCTATCGCCGGCAAGCCGGCTCCCACAGGGTTCGCGGGAGTTCGCATCATGTGTGTAAACCACAAGACCTGTGGGAGCTGGCTTGCCAGCGATAGCCGCACCGCCGATATCAGAGGCTAAATCCGCCATCCAGCGGAATGATATTCCCGGTCATGTAGGCCCCGGCAGTACTCGCCAGGCTGATCGCCAGCGCCGCCATTTCTTCTTCACGGCCCCAGCGTTTCATCGGGATCAGCGCGGTGTCCTCGGCCAGCGCTTGCTGGTCACTGCCGATGTGCTGGGTCATCTTGCTCGGGAAGCGCCCCGGCGCGATGACGTTGACGTTGATGTGCTGGCTCACCAGTTCTCGGGCAAGAATCCGTGACAATTGATGCAGCGCCGCTTTGCTTGGCCCGTAGGCGTAGGCCTGTTCGCCGAAGGAAGAGATCCCGGCCACCGAACCGATATTGATGATCCGCGCCGGATTCGCCGCCGAGCCAGCCTTGCGCAGCAGTGGCAGGAATTGCTGGATGCAACTGAACACCGAGGTCACGTTGAGCTGCATGACCTTCTCCCAGCCCTTGACCGGGTAGCTCTCCAGCGGCGCGCCCCAGGTGGTGCCGGCGTTGTTCACCAGAATGTCCAGATGGGTGATCTGCTCACCCAGTCGCTCGGCCAGCTCTTTTACGCCTTCTTCAGTCGCCAGATTCGCTGCCACGCCTTTGCAGGTGCCCAGGGCGCCGAGCTCTTCAGCGGTTTGGTGACAGGCTTCAGCGTCTCGGGAGCAGACGTAGACACGGGCGCCGGCCTCGACAAACGCCTTGGCGATCATTTTGCCGATACCACGGGTGCCGCCGGTCACCAGGGCGGTGCGGCCTTGCAGGGAAAAATACGGGTGCATGGCGAATCCTGAGGGCTAGGGTTCAGTACACCCTAGTCGCCGGCCGCGAAAAGCGGAGCCACTATTTTTGCAGGGAATGGAGGGGCATGCATGAAAACGGCGACCGAAGTCGCCGTTTTTTCAAGGATCAGCCGCGAATGCGCAGCGTCAGGCCCTTGAGGAAATTGCGCAGCAACTGGTCGCCGCACGGTCGGTAGTTGGTGTGGCCGACCTTGCGGAACAGCGCGCTCAGCTCAGGCTTGGACACCGGGAACTCGGCGGCCTTGAGGATCGCGTGCATGTCGTCTTCTTTCAGTTCGAAGGCCACGCGCAGCTTTTTCAGGATGATGTTGTTGGTTACCGGGACTTCGATCGGCTGCGGCGGACGGCTTTCATCCTTGCCGCGCTTGAACACCACCAGGCCATCGAGGAAGTGCGCGATGACTTCGTCCGGGCAGCGCACGAAACCTTCTTCGTCTTCTTCTTTCTTGTCGAGCCAGGTCACCACGTCGGCGAGGGTTACGTCCATGCCACCGAGTTTGATGATTTCGACGACTTTCTTGTCGCTGATGTCGAGCATGTAGCGCACGCTGCGCAATACGTCGTTATGAACCATGTTTGCAATCCTGATCGTTCGCTGTGGGCACCGCGCAGGCGCGATGCCGGAATGTGTGGCGGCA
Source organism: Pseudomonas sp. SDO52101_S400 (assembly GCF_054071635.1). Lineage (NCBI taxonomy): Bacteria > Pseudomonadati > Pseudomonadota > Gammaproteobacteria > Pseudomonadales > Pseudomonadaceae > Pseudomonas > Pseudomonas sp. SDO52101_S400. Next base: position 91,677 of record NZ_JBSVWF010000018.1, read on the forward strand.
ACAGAGGCCTTAGAATTTCTCTTTGCCGGACAGGTAGCGCCATTGGCCGGCTGGCACCTTGCCGATCGATACGCCGCCGATACGGATGCGACGGATACCGACGACCTTCAGCCCGACCGCTTCACAGAACTGGGCGATGATGCCCGGCTGCGGGTTTTTCATGGCGAAGCGCAGACGGTTTTCGTTCTGCCAGCTGGCCTTGACCGGTGGCAGCTCCTTGCCCTTGTGGGTGAGACCGTGCTGCAGACGGTTGAGGCCGTGGGCAACCATGTCGCCTTCGACTTCGACCACGTATTCCTGCTCGATCTTGGCCGCGTCGGCGGTGAGCTTGCGCAGCACCTTCCAGTCCTGGGTGAACACCAGCAGGCCACTGGCCTTGGGTTGCAGGTCGGCGCTGGCGGTCAGGCGCAGGAAGTGACCGCGCAGCGGACGCTTGCCGTAACGGTGTTCTTCGCTGAGGGTTTCGGCGCTCAGCGACTGCATGGCGGTATCGACATCCATGCCAGCCGGCACGTTGAGCAGGATGGTTACCGGTTCCGGCGCGGTGGCCTTGGCGTCCTTGTCGAGCTCGACTTTCTGGTCGCCGACCTTGAACTGCGGCTCGTCGATGACTTCGCCGTCCACGGTGACCCAGCCGCCCTCGATGAACAGCTCGGCCTCCCGGCGGGAGCAACCGACCAGTTCGATGAGGCGTTTGGAGAGGCGAATCGGGTCAGTCATGACAGGGCCGTAACAAAAAAGGGGTGGGCATTGTACCTGCCTGGCGCCGGTTAATCGCGATTGCATTTGTACCGTGTGGCTTTTAGCCGCGTGCGGTGCGCTGTTCCGGCTGTTTCAGGCGCATGTGCAGCAACGGATACGGCTGGCCCATGCCGTCGACTTCCGACCGGCCGATCACCTCGAACCCCTGCTTGAAGTAAAAACCCAGGGCCTGCGGGTTCTGTTCGTTGACGTCCAGTTCATCGGCGTTCAAGTGCTGCATCGCATAATTGAGCAGCTTCTTGCCCAGACCCTGGCCGCGATGTTCGGGGTCGATGAACAGCATTTCGATCTTGCCCGCCGCCACGCCAGCAAACCCGGTGATACGCTGTTCGCGATCCTTGGTGCAGATCAGCATTACCGCATCGAGATAACGGGTCAGCACCAGATTGCGCAGCAGTTCGATATAGCTGTCCGGCAGAAAATCATGGGTCGCGCGAACCGAGGCCTCCCAGACCCGGGTCAGTTCCTGGTAATCGCTGAGTTTCGGCGTGTGGATGACCGAATGGTGACGCATGCCCGTTAGCCTCTTAGTCATGAATGAGGGGAGTCCTTCCCCCCACAAACGATAGCCGTAAAAAAGCCCCGCATCTCGTAAAAGAGAGCGGGGCTTTTCGTATTTTTCGCGGTGTCCGGCTTGCTGTTTGTGTCGCCGGCAAGAGCTTTCCCCCTCACCCCAACCCTCTCCCCCAGTGGGGCGAGGGGGAAGGGAGCCGATCTTCGTGCTTTCGGAGCTTGAGTTCGACTCGATATACCAAGTCGCCGAAGCTTGAAAGAACAACTCGATCAGTCCCCTCTCCCTCCGGGCGGTCCGACGTTTCGGGAGGGTTAGGGTGAGGGGTTTTTGACGTTTAGATCTGTTCGGCCCAGAGGTCGTATTCGTCGGCGTCGGTCACCTTGCACCAGACCTTGTCGCCCGGCTTGAGGTTGCTGCCGTTGTCGATGAACACGTTGCCGTCGATTTCCGGCGCGTCGAAGAAGCAGCGGCCGACTGCGCCTTGCTCGTCGACTTCGTCCACCAGCACTTCGATTTCACGGCCGATGCGCATTTGCAGACGGGCCGAGCTGATTTCCTGCTGGTGCGCCATGAAGCGCTCCCAGCGATCCTGCTTGACGTCGTCCGGGACGATGTCGAGGTTCAGATCATTGGCCGGCGCGCCTTCGACCGGCGAGTACTGGAAGCAGCCGACGCGATCGAGCTGGGCTTCGGTCAGCCAATCAAGCAGGTACTGGAAGTCTTCTTCGGTTTCGCCGGGGAAGCCGACGATGAAGGTCGAACGGATGATCAGGTCCGGGCAGATTTCGCGCCAGTTCTTGATCCGCGCCAGGGTCTTGTCTTCGAATGCCGGGCGTTTCATCGACTTCAGGACTTTCGGGCTGGCGTGCTGGAATGGGATGTCCAGGTACGGCAAGATCTTGCCGGCGGCCATCAGCGGGATCAGCTCGTCGACGTGCGGGTACGGGTAAACGTAGTGCAGACGGACCCAGACGCCGAGGGTGCTCAGCGCTTCGCACAGTTCGGTCATGCGGGTTTTCACCGGTGCGCCGTTCCAGAAACCGGTGCGGTACTTGACGTCAACGCCGTAGGCGCTGGTGTCCTGGGAAATCACCAAGAGCTCCTTCACGCCGGATTTGACCAGACGCTGGGCTTCGTCGAGCACGTCGCCGACCGGACGGCTGACCAGTTTGCCGCGCATCGACGGGATGATGCAGAAACTGCAGCTGTGGTTGCAGCCTTCGGAAATCTTCAGGTACGCGTAATGACGCGGGGTCAGCTTGATGCCTTGTGGCGGCACCAGGTCGATCAGCGGGTTGTGATCCTGACGTGGCGGCACGACTTCGTGTACCGCGTTGACCACTTGCTCGTACTGCTGCGGACCGGTAACGGCCAGCACGCTCGGGTGCACGTCACGGATGTTGCCTTCTTCGACGCCCATGCAGCCGGTCACGATGACCTTGCCGTTTTCCTTGATCGCTTCGCCGATGACTTCCAGCGATTCGGCCTTGGCCGAGTCGATGAAGCCACAGGTGTTGACCACGACCACGTCGGCGTCCTGATAGGTGGACACCACGTCATAGCCTTCCATGCGCAGCTGGGTCAGGATGCGCTCGGAGTCGACCAGTGCTTTCGGGCAACCCAGAGAAACGAAGCCAACCTTTGGATTGGCCGGCGCAGGAGTGGTGGACATGTCTAACCTCGGTATTTTGTGACGCCGCTTGCCTGATGGCGGAAGCCGACGGACGGGCGCTTGAAGTGCGCCTCTGATCAAAAAGTGCGCAATTCTAGCGATGAGCAGCGCACTTGACCAGCTTTATGCAGGGAAATACGACGAGTGCTGCGCTATGCTTCGCGCCGTTGGGCTTTACCAATTTTTTACAGTCAACAAAACGACTGTAACAACAGGTAAAACAGCGCATGCTGCATCAAAAAGCATAGTGCTTCATTCAAAGAAGCCGGTCTGGAAATCAGGAGTGTTGGATGGGTCAGGCAAGTAGTCACGCGGCAGGCGCCGAGGGTTCGGCCACCAAGCCGCTGAGTATGCTGGTCGCGGCAGTCGGGGTAGTTTACGGCGACATCGGCACGAGCCCGTTGTACACCCTCAAAGAAGTGTTTTCCGGCGGTTACGGCGTACCGGTCAATCACGACGGAGTGCTGGGGATTCTGTCGCTGATCTTCTGGTCGCTGATCTGGGTTGTATCGATCAAATACATGATGTTCGTCCTGCGTGCCGACAACCAGGGCGAAGGCGGCATCATGGCGCTCACCGCGCTGGCACGGCGGGCAGCGGGGGAGCGCCGGAAACTGCGTTCGCTGCTGGTGGTCTGCGGCTTGATCGGCGCGGCGCTGTTCTACGGCGACAGCATGATCACCCCGGCGATCTCCGTACTGTCGGCCATCGAAGGTCTGGGCCTGGCGTTTGACGGGATCGACCATTGGGTCGTGCCATTGTCGTTGGTGGTGCTGGTGGGTCTGTTCCTGATCCAGCGTCACGGTACGGCGCGGATCGGCATTCTCTTCGGGCCGATCATGGTCACCTGGTTCCTGGTGCTCGGCGCACTCGGCGTGTACGGCATCAGCCATTCCCCGGAAGTGCTGAAGGCGTTGAACCCGATCTGGGCCGTGCGTTTCTTCATGGTGCATGCCGGCATGGGCGTGGCGATCCTCGGCGCCGTGGTGCTGGCGCTGACCGGTGCCGAAGCGCTGTACGCCGACATGGGCCACTTCGGCCGCAAGCCGATCGCCCGGGCGTGGTTCCTGCTGGTGCTGCCGGCGCTGGTGCTCAACTACTTCGGTCAGGGCGCCTTGCTGCTGGACAACCCGGAAGCGGCGCGTAACCCGTTCTATCTGCTGGCGCCGAGCTGGGCGTTGATCCCACTGGTCGGTCTGTCGACTCTGGCCACGGTGATTGCCTCGCAAGCGGTGATTTCCGGCGCGTTCTCCCTGACCCGTCAGGCGATCCAGCTCGGTTACATCCCGCGCATGTACATTCAGCACACCTCCAGTGATGAACAAGGCCAGATCTACATCGGTGCCGTGAACTGGTCGCTGATGGTGGGCGTGGTCCTGCTGGTGCTGGGCTTCGAGTCCTCCGGCGCGCTGGCCTCGGCTTATGGCGTGGCCGTGACCGGGACCATGCTGATGACCACCATCCTGGTGTCGGCGGTCATGTTGCTGCTATGGAAGTGGCCGCCAGTGCTCGCGGTGCCGGTGCTGATCGGCTTCCTGCTGGTGGACGGTCTGTACTTCGCCGCTAACGTGCCGAAGATCGTCCAGGGCGGTGCATTCCCGGTGATCGCCGGTATCGCCTTGTTTATCCTCATGACCACCTGGAAGCGCGGCAAGCAACTGCTGGTCGAGCGCCTGGACGAAGGCGCATTGCCGCTGCCGATCTTCATCAGCAGTATCCGCGTCCAACCGCCACACCGCGTGCAAGGCACCGCCGTGTTCCTCACCGCACGCTCCGACGCCGTGCCGCATGCGCTGTTGCACAACCTGCTGCACAACCAGGTCTTGCACGAGCAAGTGGTGCTGCTGACCGTGGTCTACGAAGACATCCCGAGGGTACCGCCATCACGACGCTTCGAGGTCGAGGCTCACGGTGAAGGCTTCTTCCGGGTGATCCTGCACTTCGGCTTCACCGACGAGCCGGACGTGCCGCAGGCACTGAAGTTGTGTCATCTGGACGACCTCGACTTCAGCCCGATGCGCACCACCTACTTCCTCAGCCGCGAAACGGTCATCGCCTCGAAACTCGAAGGCATGGCCCGTTGGCGTGAAGCGCTGTTTGCGTTCATGTTGAAGAATGCCAACGGCAACCTTCGGTTCTTCAATCTGCCGTTGAACCGGGTGATTGAGTTGGGGACGCAGGTGGAGATGTAGGCTCCGTCTGAACTGAAAAGCCCCCGTCAGTCTTGTGGCTGGCGGGGGCTTTTTTGTGTTTGTGCACTTATCAGAATCCAGTAGAGAACCCTGTGGGAGCGGGCTTGCCCGCGAATGCGGTGTATCAGTTTACAAATCAGTTGCCTGGCCCACCGCCATCGCGAGCAAGCCCGACTCCCACAAGGATCTTGGGCGTTTGCTAAAACGAAAAAGCCCCCGCAACCCTAAGCTTGCGGGGGCTTCTCGTTGATGCGCCTCAGATCACTCGGCAGGCTGATCCTTGACCTGACGCTTCTCGATCAGGTCCACCAAACGCTTGGCCAGCGCCGGGTAGTTTTCGTCGAAGTGGTGGCCGCCAGGCAGCTTCACCGCTTCTCCCACCGCGGTCTTGTCGGTGCAGCCGCTTTCGTCGGTTTCTTCTTCGCCGTAGATGCACACGACCTTGGCCGGTGGCAGTTTGGCCATTTCAGGGCCGGTGGCGGCTTCTTTGCCGGCGTTGCCGAGCCAGCCTTCGACTTCGATTTCGAAGCTGCCGGTGCGGGCGAAGGCCAGCAGGATGATTGCGTCGACGCGTTGTTGCTCGGTTTCCGGCAGGCGGTTGTAGATGGCCGGCAGGACGTCGGCGCCGAACGAGTAGCCGGTCAGGATGAAGCGCTTGGTGCCCCATTTCTGGCGGTAGTGCTGCATCAGTTCGGTCAGGTCCAGCGCGCTCTGTTCCGGGCTCTTGTGCTGCCAGTAGTAGCGCAGGGTGTCGATGCCGACGACCGGATAGCCGATCTTGGCCATTTCACCGGCCACGTCGCGGTCGAGGTCGCGCCAACCGCCGTCACCGGACAGGAACAGGGTCACGGTGTCCTTGGCCTGGCCGGCCGGGACTTCCACGACCGGGATCTGCAGGCCGCCGGCGGCTTTGTCGCCACCGACGAGGATCTTGCGCAGTTCGTTGTTCAGCACTTGCGGCAGGTTGATGTCGTAGTCGCTGATGCTGGTTTCGGCGTTCGGTTGATCGCGCACGAAACCGGCACTGGTGTCGTCCGGGTTGTCGTTCCAGGCCACCAGCCAGTGCCCGTGGGCGGCGGATTTGGGCAGCAGGTGGGTGCAGCCGCCTTTTTCCAGCGCCAGATCGACCGACACGGCCTGAGCCTTGTCGTCCTTCTGTTCGGACAACCAGCGCCAGGCCAGCACCGCGCCAGGGCCGATGCCGCTGACCAGGGTCGCCGGGCCGTTCAGTTCACGCAGGCCGGTTTGCAGCGCGCGGCTCTGCAGCAGGCAGTCCTTGGGCAGAATCACCTGGATGATCTGCGCCGAGGCGCTGCGGCTCAGGGTGGTCAACTGATTGTCGGTGAGTTTCTTGTCGTCCTCGACCGCCACCAGCACCTGGGCCTTGGGCTTGGTGCCGGGGATGACCCGGGTCATGACGGTGCCGTCAGCCGGTTTTAGCTGTTCGAGGGTTGGTTCCGGTGCCGGGCGTTTGAGGTACCAGTAACCGCCGCCGGCAATCACGGCCAGCACGATCAGTGCGGCCAGGATGTACTTCAGGGAGCGTTGAATCATCAGCGTTTCACCAATCCAGTCAAGCCGCCCGCGATCAGGGCAGCAGTATCGGCCAATGCCACCAGCGGATCGAGTCCGGCGGGCACTGCCATATAACGGGGTTCCCAGTCAGGCTGGAACTTGTCTTTGAAGCGGCGCAAGCCTTGGAAGTTGTACAGCTGCTCACCACGGCGGAAAACCATCGAGCCCAGACGCTGGGTCAGCGGTGCACCACGCCGGGGTTGCAACCCCGACAACGGCACCATGCCCAGGCTGAAGCGCGCGTATCCGTGACTCTTATAGTGTTGAATCAGGCCGACCATCAGAAACTCCATGGTCAGCTTGGGGGCGTCCGGGTGCGAGCGCATCAGGTCGAGACTGGCCAGGTCATGGCTGTAGGTCTCGAGCAGGTTGGCGAACGCCACCGGGCGCCCTTCGAAGCGAATCACCGCGATGCGGAAATGCTTCAGGTAATCGTCGCTGAAGCGGCCGAGGGAGAAGCCTTTCTCGCGCACGTTCTTGCCGGTCAGCCAGGCATCGGAAATCACCTTGAGCTCATCCATCGGCGCCTGGCCCGGCTCAAAGATCTCCAGCGACAGACCGTCGCGGGTGCCACGGTTCCAGGTGTAGCGCAGGTCCTTCATCTCTTTGCCTTTGGCATCCAGGTCAAAGCGATGCAGGTCGACCCGGGCTTCTTCGCCGAGCTTGATCGCGGTCAGACCGATGTCCATGTAGTACGGCAGGTTCTCGGCGCGCACCTGATAGAACACGGGACGGGCGTGGTGGATGTCACACAGGTCGCGGAACTGCCAGATCATTTCCGCCCGTTGCTGGCCGGGACCGATCGGGTCGTACAACGCCACCAGACTGCGGCCGCGACGGGCGTACATCAGGAAGGCTTCATCGTTGGGATGAAACAACAGCGCCTTGTCACCGGTCAGGGCCAGGCCGCCGTCCGGTTGCGAGGAGGCCATCAGGACCTTGGAGGCGCGCTCCAACTCGTCCGGGGTCGGCAGATGAATCACCGGGCGTGCGGTGCGCAGCAGCCAGGTCAGGGCGATCACCAGCAACAGCACCGCGGCACCGAGCAGCGAACGCAGACCGCGCGGGGCATCGGCGTCGAGGGTGAACTGCCACCACAACTGATGGCTGTACGGCACGTCCTGATAGGCGAACAACAACAGCCAGGTCGAAGCGCCGAGTACACACAGACTCGCCACCAGATACAGCGGCGAGAACGGCACTTCGGTCAGGCGGCTCGGGCGATAGAACGAGCGACGGAACACCCCCAGTAGAGCGGCGGTGAGAGTCATCAGCGTGGCTTCTTCCCAATCGAAACCCTTGAGCAGCGAGAGCAGGGCGCCCACCAGTAGCAGAATGGTGGTCAGCATCCACGCTGCCGACAACCGGCGACGCAGGCCCTGGGCGAGCATCAGGCACAGCACGCCGATCAGGCTGGCGCCGAAGTGCGAGGCGTCGACCAGGCGATGGGGGATCAGGTAAGCGATGTGTTCCAGGCGGGTGTCGATTTCAGGTGTCGCGCCGGAGAACAGCAGCACCACGCCGGACAGGAACACCAGCACCGCGAGGATCGGTGCTGCGAGGCCGGAGGCAGCGCGCATGGTTTGCGTCTGGAACAGACGCTGACCTTCGTTGATCAACAGCAGTACGCAAGCCACCAGCAATGGCAGCACCACGTAGATCATGCGATACAGCAGCAGGGCGGCGGCCAGTGGCGCTGCGCCGAGCTTGTCGGCGAACGCGGCCAGCAGAATCGCCTCGAAAACCCCGACCCCGCCCGGTACATGGCTGAGGACGCCGGCGGCCAGAGCCAGCAGGTACACCAGCAGGAACGCGCCGAATGGCGGAGCTTCCGGCAGCAGCAGATAGAGCACAGTGGCGGCAGCGGCCACATCGAGAGCGGTAATGACCAGTTGCAGGAACGTCAGGCGTCGACCCGGCAGGCGCAGGGTGCGGCGCCCGACCTTGACCAGCAGGTTGTCACGGTAAGGCTGCTCCGGCAGGCGTCGACGATAGATGCCGATGGCCAGAATCGCGCCGAGCAACAGCACGGCAGAGGCAATCGTGGCCAGCAGCCCCTCGGACAGACCCAGGGCCTGGGAGGCAGCTGGCAGATCACTCAGGGTCGCCAGCGCCGCCAGTGGCGGCAAGGCGCAGCCCAGCGACAGGCTGGCGAACAGGGTCATGTGCGCCACTTCCGAAGCGCCCAGGCCAAGTCGTGCATATAAACGGTAACGCACTGAGCCGCCGGACAGCATCGACAGGCCGATGGCGTTGCCGATCGCAAAAGCCGTGAAGCCACCGAGCGCCAGCGTGCGCGGCGGTATGGTCACGCCGGCATAGCGGCTGGCCGACCATTCGTAGCCCAGCAGAATGATGAAGCCGACGACGGTCGCGCCGAAAGCACCGAGCAGGGCCGGCTTCGGCACGTCGAGAATCGAGTCGTGCAAGGCATAGAGGTCGAGTTCGCTGAGCAGATGGCGACAGGCAATCAGTGCGATAGCGAACAACAGCAAAGTGACGGCCAGACCAATGGGTTGCCGGTATTTGCTGATTCGATCCAGCAAGCGCATGGGCTCAGGCTTGATCGGTGGATTCACGATGAGGGTGTCTTGTGGATCAGACGAGTTGGCGCGCATCAATCACCTCTTGGATTGTGCGCGACAGGATGGGGGTATCCAGCCAAGTTACCAATCCCTGTAGAAAAAAATAATCACAAAATACTACGCCTCTCGTCGGGTATCGGCGAGGGCAGGTCTCGGATTGCAGACGTCTTGCCCGCGACTCAAGCATAGTCGCAACTCGGCGGGTCTGAAGATCCTGAGCGGTTCACTGCACAGTGACAGATCATTGTTGCGAAAGGACTTTTTCCACAGATACAAAAAAGGCCACTCTTTCGAGCAGCCTTTTTTGATGTTTGGTTGCGGGAGCCGGATTTGAACCGACGACCTTCGGGT